>CAYOWM010000019.1:0-11877 GCA_964407635.1 uncultured Flavobacteriaceae bacterium | reverse complement strand
GACACAAGCACACCTACTAATATATTTACAGTTAGTGGAACAGATTACGACACACCAAATTGTTACATAGAAACAAACGATACACATATTAACCTGTTTTTTACAAACGGCAGAATGTATGTAAACGATCCTAACCAACCTGGTTCTTCTGGTGATTGGCTTTTTTCATTGAATACAACAAATTTTGCATTTTTTCAATTAAAATTTTCTGATAATAGTAACTTAAACGCCAATATTATTCCAGGAACATATAATGCAGATAGTGGTAATACTACTGTTGGACACAATTTAGTGGTAAATTCAATAACACCTGCTTTTTTTATAAATGGCGTGGAATTTGGTATGGGTGCTGACGGACAAGGCACGTTTAACTCTGGTGCAGGAACGGTTATTGTAAATAGCTATACTCCTGCTAACGGTAGTGTTTTAGGAGAAATTAATATAGATTATACACTTGGCGGCATATCTGGTCATTATGAAGGAAATTGGGGATTATTGTTAGATTAATTATTACCTTTACTTTTTAATTTATAAATGAAAAAAATAAAACTCCATATTAATGTAGCACTACTCTTGCTATGGAGTTTTTTTTCTTACGCTCAACAATACACCAATTACAATACTAAAAACGGATTACCAAGTAACCATGTCTATCGTATTACACAAGATAAACAAGGTTTTATTTGGATGATAACCGATAAAGGCATTGTAAAATTTAACGGAGAAAATTTTAAAACTTTCACTACCAAAGAAGGCTTACCTACCAATGATATTTGGGATTTTAGAATTACTAAAGACAATAAATTTTGGTTTTTCTCAAAAGCAAATAGTTTAGGATATATCGCAAACGATAGTGTGTATTCTTTTCAAAGCGAAATGGAAAACAAAAATTTATATCCAAATACCATAAACAGTACTAGTGATAGCATTACTTTTCAAGATCGAAGAAATGTATATAGCTTATTAAATAAAAAATGGAAAATTACTAGCATAAAAAAACACGGTAAACTTCATGATGCAATAATACATTCTATTGTAAAATATATTTTTTTTAGCGATAATACAGATTCCGTATATATAGAAAATAAAAATCACCGTATAATAAAATCACTAAAAACACCACAACCGCTACTAACACAAACACATCGAACACAAATTAACGATAGCTTATTTTGTTGGATTAGTAATAAAGGATATACACTTTTTAATTTCAATACGTTAAAATTTACATCAAAAAGTTTTAAAAATCAAATACAAAGAAATACAGTACGATTTACTCGTGTTAATATCGTTACTAATGAAATTCAATTTTCTGGAGAACATTTTGTTGCCAAATTAGATAGTAATTATAACCTTACAAATATAATTCATATTCCAAAAAACATAAATTCTCATTTCTCATTTATCGATAAAAATAAAAATTTATGGATTGCCACTCTTAATAAAGGTGTTTATTTTTTATCCGATGCCAAACAAAAAGCTACGATACAATTAAACAATCAAAAAATAGGAAAAATACGATTGATAAACAATAAAATAATTGCCAATATTTATAATAAAGGATTTTATAAATATGATATCCAAACCAAAAAATTTGTACCATACCTTAAAGATAATGGCTTTATATATAGTGCAAATTATTTAGAGGAAACACAAACAGAATACTATTTAACAGATAGCAAAATAATTTTACTAAAAAATAATGAAACCAAATTTTTAAAAGCACAACACAATAAATATTATACAAACATTTTAAATGATTTGGCAAGGAAAATAGTATCTTACAAAGGCTTTTTATTTAGTTTTGGTTCGTCAGGATTGTTCCAATTAAAACCAAATTTAGAAATACTAAACGAATACGAACAAAACGGAATTAGGGATTTACTCGTTTTTAACAAAGAACTAATAATAGCCACATCTAGTGGTTTATTAAAATTCAATAACGGAAATTTAACTCCAATAGCCAATCCGAAAATTTCAAACAAACCAATACTATCGCTATCCAAAATTAAGGATGCAAAATTTGTAGTTTGTACCGATGGTTTTGGTGCATACATAACCGATTTAAAAAAAACCAGCATTTTAGAAAAATCTGATTTTTTAGATGTACAAGATGTTTATATACACAATAATGAAATTTATTTAGCTACCAATCAAGGTGTTTGGAATTATTTAAAAATAAAAAACACCTATAAATTACAAAAAAAATATACCATAAATAACGGTTTAAACACTAATAAAACACGTTCGGTTTATGTAAAAGATAGCACTCTTTTTGCAAGTAGTAACGAAGGAATAAATATACTATCAACTAAAAACAAATTAACTAATCAATTTTTAAATATTTATTTTAATAATATTGCTTATAATAAAAAAAATATTTTAAAAAATTCTAAAGTAAACTATACTACAAATAATCAACTAGAAATTAAAATTGCAACTATTGATTTTTCGGAAAATAAAAAAAGAAAATACCAATACCAGCTAAAACCTATTCATAAAAAATGGACAGAAACCAATTCAAATCAATTACTATTTAATGATTTACCGCCAAATTCTTATACGTTAAAAATTAAGAAATTGGATAAAACCACTTCCTTTAACTTTATTATCACACCTCTTTGGTACCAAACAATATGGTTTAAAGTATTATCTAGAATTACTTTTTTACTTTTATTTATCGGAACTATTTTATACTTTAAACAAAAAAAATACACCAAAGAAGCAAGAAAGTTAAAGGCACAAAAAAAACTTGCCGATTTTGAATTACACGCACTACGAAGCCAAATGAATCCACATTTTGTATTTAATTCGTTAAATGCCATACAGTATTATATAACTAAAAACGAAATTGAATTATCCGAAAAATACTTGGTAAAATTTTCTAGATTAATACGAATGTTTTTTGATTTTTCAAGAGAAGAAGAAATACGTTTAAAGGAAGAAATTAACCTATTAAAAGGATATCTTGAAATTGAAAAAATGCGTTTTGGTGATGAATTTAATTATGTGTTTAAAAGAGATCTAAAATTAAATATTCAAGACACTAAAATTCCTACAATGATTTTACAACCTTTTGTAGAAAATGCTGTAAATCACGGTATTTTTCACAACCAAGGAAAAGGAATGATTCAATTATATTTTAAATATATATCGAATGACACTTATGCTGTTAGCATTTCAGATGATGGTGTTGGTATGGAAAAATCAAAAATAATTCAACAAAATTCGATACAGTTTAAACAGAAAAAAAACCATTCAACAAATATAATTAAAGACAGAATAGCCTTGTTAAACCAAGCAAAAAAATGGACGATAACTTATTCTGTTTTAAACAAAAAAAAGGGAACAACTATTAATTTAACTTTCAAAAAAAATGACTAAAATAACCGCAATATTAATAGACGACGAAAAAAAAGCCTTAGAAGGTTTGCAACTAAAAGTAGAACGTTATTTTAAACAAATTGAAATTGTGGCACTGTGTAATAATCCTAAAAATGCCATTTCAAAAATAGACGAACTACAACCTGATTTAGTTTTTATAGATATTGAAATGCCAATACTTAGTGGTTTTGATGTGTTATCAAAAGTAAATTATCCTGATTTTGAAACCATTTTTGTTACTGCTTACAACAACTACGCCATTGAAGCTATTAAACATTCTGCAATAGGTTACATTGTCAAACCAATAGACAACGACGAATTAAAACTTGCCGTAAATAATGCGTTACAAAATATATCTAAAAAAAATGCTTATCAAAAAAATAAAAAATTATTAGAATATTTAGGTGTAAACACTAATAAAACGAGTATTGGTATTCCTACAAATAAAGGTTTAACATTTATTAAAATTGCAGATATTATACGCTTTGAAGGAGTAGAAGGCTATACAAAAATTGTTTGCTTGAATAAAAAACAAATACTTAGTTCATACAGTATTGGTAAATTTATTAAAATGTTAGAAAACAAAAAGTTTTTTTCACCACACAAATCACATTTTATCAACCTTAATTTTGTGAGTACAATTCTTAAGGAAGGTACAATCTTATTAAACGATGGCTCTTGTGTACCACTAGTTAAATCCAAACGAAGTGAATTGATTGAATTAATGCAACACTTATAACTTGCTTAATAAATCTTGTGCATTTGCGTATTCCGAAGCATCTTTAGGAATTTTTTTAAGATATTCTTTACATTTTTTGTATCGTTCTTGCTTTAATTTACTCAAAGCCAAATACCAAATTGCTTTATCTTTATAAACCGAATTTCCATTTAATATTTTCTTTAAAATTTTATCTGCTTTATTAAAATGATTTTGCTCCATCAAAAAAATAGCAAGATACAATTGTAATTCTACCTTTGTTCTATCGGTTTTTAATAAAATTTCTAATTCCTTTTGTGCAGTTTGGTAATCTTTATTATTAAAAGAATTTTCAGCATTTTTAATATGATTATTTACATTACCTCCACGAGTAGTTAGTTCTAAATCAGGATAAGTAGCATAATCCGAAAAATTAGGTTTGGAATTAGTAAACCACAAAAGTGTAGCAAAAATAACCAAACTAGCAGCAACTAAAAATTTACTGTATCGTTGTAAGAAAAACACTTTTGGCTTCAAATCAGAACTGTTTTTATTTGCTTTAACCTGTTTTTCTCCTAAAGAAATTAAAGTTTCTTTTAATTCGTTTTCACGATTTTTATCCGAAAAACGCTTACTTAAAGTATCGTTTACTTCTTTATATAAATTAAATTCTTTTGCAAAATTAACATCCTCTTTTAAACGAGAATTAAATTCTTTTACTTCTGCATCATTAAGTTTTCCACTTAAAAATTGTTCGATAATTTGTGCATCTTTTTCGTTCATTTTACATAATTGTTAAAGAGTTAAAATTAGACGAACTTTTTATCATTTTAGTAAGTTTAGCCATGCATTCGGATTTCTTTTTTCGTGCGTATCCGTAACTAATATTTAAAAAAGCAGCAACCTTTTCCATATTTTTAAGTGTAAAAGAGGCATCTAGCAATTCTTTACATTTTCCGCCTAACTCAATTAATTTTTTCTCAAAAAGTGCCGTTCGTTTTTCATACATTTCGGTTTCTTGTACTAAAAATTCTTGCTCGTCAGTAATATATGTAATTTCTTCTACAATTGTTACCTGTTTTATGCCTTTTTTATTTAATTTATTTAACCAGTTACGTTTACAGAGTAAAAAAAAGTATGCATCAAACGGACAAGTAAGTATAAATTTTCTTTCATTTGCTTGATGAAAAATAACTATTAACACTTCTTGAATAACATCTTGTGCATCGTCATACGAACCACTATTTTTGGTTACATACGAAATTATTTTTCCAGAAAATTTTTGGTATAATTCATTCAAAACGCGATTATCGTTTTGTAAAAGGGCTTCGATATATTTATGATCACTATGTTTTTTCTGATTCATTGGTACTATATAGATTGCTAAAGTAAATATTTTAATTTAAAAAAAGTATGCGTTTATCAAATAAAGTGCTTGGTTAATCAAATTAGCCTTTTAATTTATCTATTCAATTCTTTCTTTTGTATCTGTTTAGTTACTCATAATACATCTAAATTTTGAGGGGAATTTTTTTTGTTATTATGATAAAGAGAAGTATTCTATATATTTTTTAGAATACTTTTTCTTTTTTTTAAAATTTATGGGTAACAATTTATAAAGCCATTTGATATAGTTGTATAAAATAGAATAAAAATGAAAACACAAAAATTAAACACAAAAATTACAATATCGAATAACAGTAGATTTGTACAATTATTTACGGCAATTATTTTATTGAGTTTTTTATCATTAACCAGTTGTAAAAGTGATAAAAACGACGAAAGCAACAATGAACCAGATGGCATCGCATTAAACGAACGTTTTGCAAATAATCGTAGAACAGCTGTACAAACCTTTCAAATCGATGCTGCTACAGGAGGAACTATAACAGGTGAACAAGGCACTAAAGTAATAATTCCTGCAAATGCAATTGGACTTAATGGTGCAGCAGTTTCAGGAAACATAGATGTAGAACTAATCGAAGTTTACGATAAAGCATCTATGGTTTTGCAAAATATGTCAACAAAAGGCAGAAAGCCAAATGATGACGAAGAAGCTCTAAAAAGTGCTGGAGAATTTTTTGTAAATGCAAAACAAAACGGACAACAGCTAGAAGTACTGACAAATATTACTGTACAAAGTAGAGGACTTGACCCACAAAATTCAGAATTAATGAATATTTTTAGAGCTGGTGATAATTTAGAAGATACCGATTTATGGCAAGAAGCAGATGAAAATCAAGATGGTATTAATGATGTTGCACAAAGAGGAGAAGGACCAGGTCCAAACGGTACTTTTGTATTGTATTCTGTATTTGATATGAGTAGTTTTGGTTGGACAAACCTAGATATATGGTATAATTTCCCTGGACAACTAACCGATTTATTTGTAGATGTTCCTAACGGATATAACGGCGATAATTGTGCTGTTTACCTATCTTACGATGACGAACCAGGTCTTGCAAGAATGGATATTTACGATACACAACTAGAAATGTTTACAGAACATTTTGGTAGAATTCCTGTAGGTAAAGAAGTACATTTTATCTTTATTAGCGAAGTTGGAGGTCAAATTTATTACGCAATACAAGCTGCTACAATTCAGCAAGACCACACAGAAGAAATTACTAATTTACAACCTATATCACAAGCAGATTTAACAACTTTAATTAACAATTTACCATAACATCCAAACAAACATAAAAAAGAGGGAAATTGCTAGTTAGTTTTGTTGGTTATGAGAAGTATTCTAAGTGTTTAGAATACTTCTCTTTTTCATACAAAACAACAAAATAGATTTATAAATAATAAACAAATAATTTAGTATATTTGTAAAAATCAAAATCCTAATCAATGAGCAATTTATTTTACAAAAAAACGATACTAGTTATTTTTGTTTTACTTACTAAATATATCATTGCACAAGAGGTAAAACAAGATTCTACAAGGCATCAGGCAGATTTTAAAACTATTGTAAAAGGAAAACAAGTACTTTTTAAAGCCGAATTATCTCCGTTGCGTCAAATTGCAGGTGCACCAAAGGCATATTGGGAAAATTATTGGGAATTTGGCGATGGCGATTACAGTTTTAAAGAAAATCCAACACACACCTACAAAGATGCAGGAACATACACAGCAAGATTAGCTGCTACGAATAATTATGACGACGGAAAACCACCAACAACTAGACCAAAATCACTTACTGTTTCTAACACGGAAACTGCTTCAAACGAGCAAAATATTTTAGTAAATGAGGATCATAAATTAATAGCTTTACACAACGGTTTTAGAATTCAAAACAATCGCGAACCAAGTCCAAATCAAGATATGCAACTTATTGTAAGCTATGCAAACGATAAAGAAATAACCACAAACGGAACGCTATATTTATTTTTTAACGATAAAAAATTTAAAAATAAAAATTTTGAACTAACCGATATTCGTACTTATTATAACGAAAAAGAAATCGGAGATGACGCTTTACTATCTAAAGTTTTATCTAAAAATACACTTATTCAATCTACAGGAATTACTTCCATTATTGAAAACAAAAATTTTTTAAAAGATACCTTAAGTCAAAATTTACAACAATCGCTTAATGATGCAAAAAGTAATTATTACGATTACAAAGCTTGGTATGTTAGCGATGTTGCACCAAAAGAAGAACGGAATATGTTTTTTACCTTAAAAACTACTCCAGAAATGCTAAAAGACACTAGTGCTATTTTAACCATCCGAAGTATTTATGTGCCAGAACGAGGTAATACAAGCCATAAAATTACCGAAAAAGAAATGGAAATCGTCGTATCACACGATCCGAATAAAATGTCGGTTTATAATTCAAAATTAAATTATCGTTTGGTTAGGTTTAAACGATTAAAATATAAAATTAGGTTTCAAAATAATGGCGAAGGTCCTGCTAGTTTAATTAAATTAAATACCGAAATACCTGAAATGCTAGACAAATATTCGCTAAAAGTGCTGGATATGTATCCTAAAGTTCCGATTTGTCCTGACGGAAAAGAGGTTCGTTACAGTTGTATAGACACCGTTTTTTATAAAAATAAAATATCTTTTCAGTTTAAAAATATTTATCTACCTGGTTCTAATCAAAAAAATGTGTTTGAAAAAGATTCTACCAAAGGATTTGTAAAATACTCCTTAAAATTTGCCAAAGACTTTCATAAAGTACGATCGAAAAGTAAAACGGAAATTATTTTTGATAAAAATCCGCCAATTGTTACCAATATCTCTACTGCAAGTTTTAAACCTGGCATTTCAATTGGAGCAAAAGCAGGATATAACCACTTTTTTACTTCGGATGAAAAACTTGGTGTTGCCGATTTAAAAAGCGATACAAAATACGACACTTCTGCAAATGGCTTTTTTGTTGGTGTAAGCATTTCGCCTTTTAAGGCTTACAAATGGTATTGGCAATCTGAAATTATGGCTTCTGTACAATATATTAAATCCAAAAATTTGGAATCTATTCAAGAAGATGTAAACGGAATTACCACAACAACCGAAACCAAAAACAACATCGATACGCAAAAAAACTATTTAGATATTGTACCTATTTCCCTTCGATATAATGTAAATTCTATTATCGGATTAGGTTTTGGACCACAAGTTTCGGTTAATGGATGGCAAAAATCTATTTTGATTAAAGACCAAACCATTTCACAATCCGATGCAGGACAAACATTTAATCAAAGAAACGATTTTCATTGTGAAGCTGTTTACAAAAAAGGATTAACGATTAATAATTTCGGTTTATTTTTAGATTTCACCGTTGGTGCATCACGAATTGGACCTAGTGTCGGTTTGCGTTATATCCAAAACTTTACCAAACCAACCAAGCAATTACAAGCCTATGCTATTTGGAAATTTTAACTAGTTTATGAAGTGTTTTTTGTTTTATATAACTACTTTTTCGATGCTTTTTAGTTTCGGACAAGATTCTATAAAATACTATAACACACAAATAACATCCAATTTTAAACAAGGTAAATTTGCACAAAGTGATGCCGTTTTTGCAAAAAAAATTAAGTTTTTAAAACAACAAGATAACCTAGAGGAATTCTATTATGCTTATTTAGACTATTTTTGGTTAGACAAAAACACGCAACGGTTTTATCTTTTTAAAGATGCCGAAAAACAACAATGGCGATTACCAATTACAGATGCCGAAAAAATTGCAAAACTACATTTAACTATTAACAAAGCCTATCAATTAAAACAATTCGGAAATATATCTAAATCGGTTTTAACTTACGAAAAAGCACTCGCATATTATCAAAAAAATTATTTAAAAACCTACGATATTGTAGAATATTGTTTAAAACCATTAGCCAATAATTACACTAGATTAGGCGATTATAAACGAGCAGATGCCTTATTAAAATACACTATTGAAATAGTAAAAGCAAAAAAAAATATTCCGCAATTAATCGCTACATATCTAAATTTATCGATAACTTATCAATCGTTAGAACAACCAAAAAAAGCCTTAGATTTATTAAAAAAAGCCTTAGATTTAAAACCTAAAAACATATCACAAAAAAGCACTATTTATTCACAAATTGCTAAAAATTTATCCAAATTAAAAAAATACGACAAAGCCATTAAAACTGCAAATAAAGCAATTAACCTAAGCAGTAAAAAAGAACTTATTTGTACTAATTTAACTACAATTGCTACCTGTTATTATTTTAAAAATAATTTTAAAAAATCTATCTATTTTTTTAAAAAAGCACTTAAAAAAACAACTAATAAACGAATTCAAGCAAAAATATACAATCAACTGGCTAAAGTATTTATTTCTGTAAAAGAATACGACAAAGCCTTAGAAACTTATCAAAATAGTCTGCAAATTTTATTACCAAGTTTCCAACCAAACAAATTATCTCAAAATCCTAAAAAAACCTATTTATATCCTGAAAATACACTTGTAGAAATATTAGATGGAAAAGCCAAAATTTACGAAATTCAAAAAAAATACCAACAAGCAATTTCGTGCTATAAATTAAGCATTTATGCGGATGCTTTATTACGAGAAGTCTTTAGTACACAAGACGCAAAATTACTACAAGTAGCCAGTTCTAAAAAACGTATCGAAAAAATTATTACGATATACAATTTGCTTTTAAATAAAAGCAATGACACTTTAGAAAAGCAAAAAATTATAAAAAATATGATAGCTGTTGTCGAAAAAAGTAAAGCAACCGTACTATCCGATATTTTATACAAAAAGCAAAAATACACCAATATTAAAAACGATAGTTTACTCATTAAAAAAAATGAATTAGAAAAAATTCAAGCAACGTACGAAAATGAAATTGAATTAGAGCAATTAAAAAATACAACAGCGTCTATTGAAAGAATAAAAAAAATACTTTCAAAAAAGGTTGCAATAACTACTAAAATTCAATTATTAAAACAGCAAATTCAAAAAAAATACCATTTATCGTTTACCAAATCCGATTTTAATATTGAAACCTTTCAAGACAAAATTATTTTAAAAAACCAATTATTTATAGTGTATTTTGACACCAAAAAACAACTCTATATTTTTAAAATTACCAAAGAAAAAATAAGTTTTAGAGCAATAGATAAAAAAGACATTAATTACCAAAAAGATTTACAAGTATTTGTTGATTTATTCGCACAAGGAAGTCCAAGTGAATTAAACACAAAAATTTCCGATTACCGAAAATATGCAAACATATTATTTACCTATTTACTAGAACCAGAACTCAAAAACACCAACAAAAAAATAATAACCATTATCTCTGATGGAAAATTAAATTTTTTACCTTTTGATGCGTTATTAACCAGTAAAACTACAACTAATAATTTTGAAAAAATGCCGTTTTTAATCAAGAAATTTAATCTTAATTACGGGTATTCTCTACGAATTTTAGCACAACAATTCCGTCAAAAAAACAATATTAATTCAGAATCTTTTTTAGGTTTTTTTCCAATTTTCAAAAATAACCATAGAAAATTACAGGAATTATCCTACACCATAAACGAACGAGAATCTATAAAAAAATACGTTTCCGGAATATTTTTAAGTAATGAAAAAGCCACAAAAGAAGCCTTTTTAAAACAAGCAAAAAAAAGTAATTTATTGCATATTTCCACACATGCAAGTGCAGGAAATTTTAACAAACCTCCTACTATTGCATTTTATAACAAAACTTTGTATTTACCCGAAATATACGGTTTGCAGTTGCAAACCGATTTATTAGTACTAAGTGCTTGTGAAACAGGTATTGGCAAACTAAACAAAGGCGAAGGTGCAATGAGCTTAGCAAGAGGTTTTGCTTATACAGGAGTAAAAAATTTAATCGTATCGCAATGGAAAGTAAACGATAAAGCAACAAGTATTTTAATGGCTTCGTTTTATAAAAATTATAAAAAAACAAATTCGAAAAATCAAGCCTTACACCAAGCTAAACTAGATTATCTAAACGACAATACCATACCTTCGTTAAAAAAATCACCATATTATTGGTCTGGTTTTATGTTTATAGGAAACGCAACTATTCCGCAAACTAATGCAACATATTATTACCTTGGTTTTTTTGTTTTTGTAGTAATCTTGCTTTTAGTTTTTTTGTTTTTACAGAAAAAAGAAACCATATAATACAATATTATATGGTTAATTTATTAAACAATCCATATCTACTCCTATAAAAAACAATTTTAAAGATGAATTATTTTTAATTTTGGATTCAGTTTTATTTTATCAATTGTTATACCCTTTACGCCATAATAGTATGATTGGTTTT
>CAYOWM010000018.1:0-12193 GCA_964407635.1 uncultured Flavobacteriaceae bacterium | reverse complement strand
TTCAATTATAGCAGGTAGTTTGGCTTTGTAATAGAAAATGTATGAATTTTTCGGATTAAGTGTTTATTCCACCAAATTTTCTTTAAATGCGTATAAAACTAAACCTATTCGGCTTTTAATGTTTAGTTTAGTGAATAATTTTTCTCTATAACCGTCAATAGTTTTAGGACTTAAACACATAATTTCTGCAACTTCTTTATAGGTTAGTTCTTTACATGCTAATTTTAAAAATTCTAATTCTCTAGGCTTTAGGCTTACCTTTGGTAAAGAATTAAATTTAATTTTATCGGCATGTAGTAAGGTGTCTGATACTTGTTCGGTATAATAAAACCCTTTTTCTAAAGTTTCGTATATTGCTTTATGCAACACACTAGGATGTATATCTTTTAGTAAATAGCCTTTTGCTCCAGCACGTAACATTTGTAAAATTGTTTCTTCTTCATCTTCCATAGTTAGTGCTAAAACTTTAATGTCTTTAAAATTTTCGGAAAGCCATTTTGTAGCTTCAATGCCATTAACAACAGGCATTTGTACATCCATTAAAATAATATTTGGTTTTTTTGCATTTGGTTTTTTAAAATATTCTTGTAATTCTAATCCGTTTTTTAATTGTGCAATTATTTCGAAATCTGGATTGTCTTCAATCAAATTTTTTAAAGCTCTTGAAAATAAAACGTGATCATCTACTATTATTATTTTAATTTTTTTCATTTTTTTATTGTTTACACTTTATATATACCGTTGTTCCTATATTAGGAATAGATTCTAGTTTAAAATCGGCATTTAATAACTCTGCACGACCTTTCATATTAAGTAAGCCAATACCTTTTTTAGTACTTTCGTTATTTACATCAAAACCAATTCCGTTATCTTTAACGGTAATCTCAACAGTATTATTTTCGTACAGTAAGGTTACATGTAATTCGCTTCCTTTCGCATGTTTAACCGAATTATGTATAAATTCTTGAATAATTCTAAACAAAATAGTTTCTCGTTCTTTTTTTAAAGTAAACGGTTTATTAATTATAGTAAGCTTTGCCTTAATAAAATTTAATCGATTGTATCTATCTATTTCTAATTGTAAAGCAGCTACCAAACCAATTTTTTTAATAGAAACTGGATTTAAAGATTTGGATAAAGCTCGTAAATCTTTTAAACTTTTCGAAACTAGTTCGGTTACTTCAATAAGATCTGTTTTTAGCTTTTCGGTCGCTTTAACTTCTAATCGATTAAGTTGTAATTTTGCAACAGATAACAACTGTCCTACATTATCATGAATTTCCCAAGAAATATTTTCTAAGGCTTTTTCACGAATTTCATTTTGCGATAAAGCAAGTTCTTTAGCATATCTTTCTTTGGTTTTAAGACGTTCTAAAAAATATTGCTTTTTTTTAGATTGGATGAATAAAAAAAGAAAAATTAGTGTAAAAACAAGTAAAACAACAACAATTGTTGAAACTAAAATTAATAATTCCGTTGTATTTTGAACTTGTAATATCAATACACTTTTCTTTTAATTGCAAGATACAACTTATAAGTTTATTTTTTTTGATTTAGACACTCAATTAATCGTTTTTTTTGGTTTAAGCTATATACAAATAGGTAGATTAAGGCAACACATAATAAAACTACAATTAGTGTAGTTATTATAATAACGGTTGTTATGTTAGTACTTACCACCTTTTTAATAATTATATTTAGTATCCGATTTGACCATTCCTATTACAAAACTACCATACATAACTGCATTTAAAGCAACCAAAATAGTAGCATACGTTTCGTTATAATTTAAAAATTTTCTTGAAATCATTATCGGAATTATACCAACATGAAACAATAATAAACCTGTACTTATCCAAAAAATAAAAGATTTGCTAATATTAAAAATAATTTTGTTACTATTAATAATTTCTATTAAAAATAAAATTAAAGTAATTAACAACAATACGCCTCCAAAGACAAGAATGGGTGTTCTAAGGTTTCTAACACCATTTTTTAAGATGATAATATCAAAGATTGCATATGCTATAAAAACGTAATTTAAAGCAGAAAATATAATTCTATTTCTTTTGTTTTTACTTATCTTTTTATAAAATAAAAAATAAAAAATAAAGCTAGTTACGAGATATAGGTTGTATGTGATATAGGCATTAAATAAGACAATACCATAATTATAATACCAATACAAAACAATATTATAAGTAAATTCAGTAAAAAACGGAACTAATAAAAAATACAAAAAATAACGATAAACGGTTCCTTTAAATTTTTTATAATAAAAAAAACTAATTATAGTGGTTAGACTTACAATAAAAAAAATGGAATAAGTCATATTTGGACTTTAATATTTATTAAAAGGAGGATTTCCATTTGCTCCATAATTCAAGCAATTTAAACTTTTATCGTCCTCACCACCTTGTGTTGGTGCTAAAAATACCGTAGCTAAACCACCGTCTTTTGCATCGTGTGCACCAAAATAAACACGAATGCCATCTACATTAGTTTTGGCGTTTTCTAAATAATTAATGTAATTTTTTATTTCTTGCAATGAAAATAAAACGGATCGATTATCATCTTTTTTAATTAATTTAGACAATTCTGCATATCTAGTATCAAAATTATCGCATAAAGTTCCTGCTTCTTTTGGTGTTATTTGTTTTCCCATTTTTTAAGGTTTAAAAGTTATTTCAAATGAATTACAAAGATACAGTATTAACTTTTATATGCAAAAGGGTAATTTTCCCCCTTTTTTAAAATTTACATTTAAGCTATAATTAAATGTAAATTTTAAAATTAAAATTATCTTTGCAAACTAAAATTACAAGGATGACAAAACCAGTTAGAGTACGATTTGCACCAAGTCCAACAGGACCTTTACATATCGGTGGTGTTAGAACCGCACTTTTTAATTATTTATTTGCAAAAAAACACAACGGAACTTTTGTTTTACGTATTGAAGATACCGATCAAAATAGATATGTTGCAAATGCTGAAAAATATATTATCGACGCTTTAAAATGGTGCAATATTCCTTTTGATGAAGGACCAAATAAAAACGAAAAATTCGGACCATACCGTCAATCCGAACGAAAAAAACTATATAAACAATACGCCGATTTTTTAATTGAAAATAATAAAGCATACTACGCTTTTGATACTGCAGAAGAATTAAATTTTCACAGAAAAGACCACGAAGCAAAAAAGAAAACCTTTATTTATAATTGGCACAATCGAGAAAAACTAAATAACTCTTTAGCTTTATCTAATAAAGAAGTTGAAAAACGTTTAAAAAACGGCGATAAATACGTTATTCGTTTTAAAACACCAACCAACGAAATTTTAGTTATGCAAGACGTAATTCGTGGTGAAGTCAAAATAGATACAAATCTATTAGACGATAAAATTTTATTCAAATCCGATGGTATGCCAACCTATCATTTAGCAAATATTGTAGATGATCATTTAATGGAAATTACACACGTAATTCGTGGTGAAGAATGGCTTCCATCTATGGCTTTACACGTATTATTATATAGAGCTTTTAATTGGGAAGCTCCAAAATTTGCACATTTACCATTAATATTAAAGCCAACAGGAAAAGGAAAATTAAGCAAACGCGATGGGGATAAATTAGGCTTTCCTGTATTTCCGTTAGCATATTTAGATGAAAAAACAAACGAAATATCTAGAGGTTATCGCGAAGATGGGTATTTTGCAGAAGCAATGATAAATATGTTAGCGTTTTTAGGTTGGAATCCTGGTACAGAACAAGAAATATTTTCTTTAGAACAACTAATTCAAGCATTTAGTTTAGAAAAAGTAAATAAAGCAGGTGCTCGATTTGATTTAGATAAAACTAAATGGTTTCAACAACAATATTTACAACAAAAACCAATAGATGAGTTAGTAGAATTATTCCATCCAATTTTAGATAAAGAATTAAAAAAATTAGACGTTCCTTTTACCAATTTTAATTCCGATTATCGAAAAAAAGTAATCACATTAATTAAAGAACGTGCAACTTTTGTAGCCGATTTTTGGGAGTTATCTAACTTTTTCTTTATAACACCAACTCAATTTGATGCAAAAGCAACTAAAAAAGCTTGGAAAGAAGGTGCTGCTGTTTTAATGGCAGAATTAATTGCTGTTTTAACCAAAATAGATGATTTTTCTACTGAAAATTTAGAAATTGTTGTTAAAGAATGGATTACTTCTAAAGAAATTGGTTTTGGTAAAGTAATGCAACCTCTACGATTAGCTCTAGTTGGAGCAATGAAAGGACCACATATTTTTGATATTATGAGTTTAATTGGTAAAGACGAAACTATTACTAGAATTACGAATGCAATAAAAAAATTATAGAACATAAATTTTGAAAGAATACACTCGTATTAAACCTATTTTAAAGGTTTACGAAGAATCCGAAAATTGCAAACTTTTAAATCAAAAAATTTTGCAAAACAAACAACAAGTTCAACTATTGAATTTGATCGGAAGTTCTTTGTCTTTTGTAATTGCACAAGCTTTTAAAACAGCCGAAAAACCTTTTTTACTTATTTTAGAGGATAAAGAAACTGCAGCCTATTATCTTAATGATTTAGAGCGACTTATAAGTGAAAAAGAATTGCTTTTTTATCCAGCTTCTTATCGTAGAGCTTATGAAATTGATCAAACTGATAATGCAAATGTATTGCTTCGTGCAGAGGTTTTAAACCGAATAAATTCGCGCAGAAAACCTGCAATAATTGTAACCTATCCTGAAGCTCTTTTTGAACAAGTTATTACCAAAAAAGAGCTAGAAAAAAACACGCTAAAATTACAAGTTGGCGAAGAAGTAAACCTAGATTTTATTAACGAAGTACTTTTCGAGTACCAGTTTAAACGTGTCGATTTTGTTATCGAACCTGGTCAATTTGCCGTTCGTGGCGGAATAATAGACGTGTTTTCGTATAGTAACGAAGAACCATATCGTATTGAGTTTTTTGGTGATGAAATTGATAGTATCCGAACCTTTGATGTAGAATCACAATTATCTATTGATAAGATTAAAAAAATAAGCATTGTACCAAATGTTGCTAACAAACAGTTAGAGGAAAAAAGAGAAAGTTTTTTAGAATATCTATCCTCTAAAACCGTAATATTTACCAAAAATACCGATTTTTTAGCAGGAAAATTAGATAACCTCTTTTTAAAAGCAGAAAAGGAATATGCAAACCTAACAGGAGAAATTACACAAGCAGAACCAAAACAATTATTTTGTAATGGCGAATTACTTTTAAAACAGCTTCAAAATTTTACGTGTGTTTATATAAATCACAAACAAAAAGAAGGTGTAAAAATTTCTTTTCAAACCAAACCACAACCAAGTTTTAACAAACAATTTAATTTACTAATTGCTAATTTTAAAGAAAATACAAATAAAGGTTTTGCCAATTATCTTTTTTGTGATAACGAAAAACAAGTCCAACGTTTTGCTGATATTTTTAATGATTTAGACCAAGAGGTTTTATATAAACCAATTGTTTTTCCACTCTATCAAGGTTTTATAGATGTTCAAAATAAAATGGTTTGTTATACCGATCATCAAATATTCGAACGATATCATAAATTTCGTTTAAAAAATAATTACGCAAAAAAACAAGCTATTACCTTAAAGGAATTAACTTCTTTAGAAATAGGCGATTTTGTTACACATATCGATCACGGAATAGGAAAATTTGGCGGTTTACAAAAAATTGATGTCAACGGAAAAAAACAAGAAGCTA
This sequence comes from uncultured Flavobacteriaceae bacterium, assembly GCA_964407635.1. Lineage (GTDB taxonomy): Bacteria > Bacteroidota > Bacteroidia > Flavobacteriales > Flavobacteriaceae > S010-17. The sequence continues at coordinate 6,428 of CAYOWM010000018.1, read as the reverse complement.
TTAAACTAATTTATGGCGAACGAGATGTATTGTATATTAGTATTCATTCGCTTCATAAAATTGCCAAGTTTAATGGTAAAGACGGAAAAATTCCGAAAGTATATAAATTGGGTTCTGGTGCTTGGAAAAAACTCAAACAAAAAACCAAAACTCGAATCAAGAAAATTGCCTATAATTTAATCGAATTATACGCAAAACGGAAAATGCAAAAAGGATATGCTTTTGGTCCAGATACGTATATGCAACACGAGTTGGAAGCTAGTTTTCTTTACGAAGATACACCTGATCAGTACAAATCTACACAAGATGTAAAAGTCGATATGGAAGCTGAACAACCAATGGATAGGTTAGTTTGTGGTGATGTTGGTTTCGGGAAAACCGAAATTGCTATTCGTGCAGCATTTAAAGCTGTAGATAATGGCAAACAAGTAGCAATTTTAGTACCAACAACCATACTTGCATACCAACATTTTAAAACATTTAGCGATAGACTAAAAGATTTTCCTGTAACCGTAGATTATCTAAACCGTTTTAGAACCACAAAACAACGTAACGAAGTTTTAAAAGGCTTAGAAAACGGAGCAATAGATATTGTTATCGGAACACACCAACTAACCAATTCTAAAATTAAATTTAAAGACATTGGCTTGTTAATTATCGACGAAGAACAAAAATTTGGCGTTGCCGTAAAAGACAAACTTAAAACCTTAAAAGAAAACATAGACACTTTAACTTTAACCGCAACACCAATACCACGAACCTTACAATTTTCACTAATGGCAGCTCGTGATTTATCTATAATTGCAACACCTCCACCAAATAGACATCCTATTGAATCGAATGTTATTCGCTTTAGCGAAGAAATTATTCGAGATGCTATTCAATACGAAATATCCAGAAACGGACAGGTGTTTTTTATTCATAATCGTATTGAAAATATAAAAGAAGTAGCAGGAATGATTCAACGATTAGTGCCAAACGCTAAAATTGCAATTGGTCACGGACAAATGGACGGAAAAAAATTAGAAGCTCTAATGCTTGCTTTTATGAATAACGAATTTGATGTTTTAGTATCTACAACTATTATTGAAAGCGGTTTAGATGTACCAAATGCAAACACCATTTTTATAAATAATGCAAATAATTTTGGCTTATCCGATTTACACCAAATGCGTGGTCGTGTAGGTAGATCTAACAAAAAAGCATTCTGTTATTTTATTACACCACCATTGCATATGATGAGTACAGATGCTAGAAAACGAATTCAAGCAATTGAAGTTTTTAACGATTTAGGTAGTGGTATAAATATAGCAATGAAAGACTTAGAAATTCGTGGTGCTGGTGATTTACTTGGCGGAGAACAAAGCGGATTTATCAACGATATTGGTTTTGAAACTTACCAAAAAATACTAACCGAAACTATTGAGGAATTAAAAGAAAAAGAATTTAAAGATTTATACAATACTAAAGACGATATTTCGGAAAAAATATATGTAAAAGAAGTACAAATTGATACCGATTTTGAAATTTTAATTCCAGATGATTATATCAATATTATTGCCGAAAGGTTACGTCTTTACAAAGAATTATCTAATGTAGATACCGAGGAAAAACTACAAAATTTTGAAAAAAATATAATAGACCGTTTTGGCGAAATTCCTACACAAGTAGTAGATTTATTGCAGTCTGTACAAATAAAATGGCTTGCAAAAGAATTTGGAATGGAAAAAATTATTTTAAAACAAAAACGAATGATAGCCTATTTTATTAGCGATCAACAAAGCGATTTTTACCAATCCGAAAAATTTACACGTGTGTTAAATTATGTACAAAATCATAAAAAATCCTGTGTAATGAAAGAAAAAGAAACCAAAGCAGGTTTGCGATTATTAGTTACCTTTATTCATATTGATTCTGTAAACAAAGCTTTAGAAGTCTTAAAAAGTATTTAAATAATTATATCTTTAGTGCTAATAAATGAAAAGAAACGAATTAATTAACAATTTACAACAAGAAACTCTTTGGGATGTTGTAATTATCGGAGGAGGAGCAACAGGTTTAGGAACAGCCGTTGAATCTGTTACAAGAGGATATAAAACACTACTTTTAGAACAATTAGATTTTACCATTGGCACATCAAGTAGAAGTACAAAATTGGTTCACGGAGGAGTTCGGTATTTAGAACAAGGAAATATTTCTTTAGTTTTTGAAGCTTTAAAAGAACGTGGACTTTTATTTAAAAACGCACCACATTTAGTAAGTAACCAAACCTTTTTAATTCCGAGTTACTCGTGGTGGCACAAACCGTTTTACACTATCGGTTTAATAATTTACGACATACTTTCTGGTAGAAAATCATTTGGTAAATCCAGACCTTTTTCTAGAAAAAACACCATCAAAAAAATGCCAAACCTTATAAAAAAACAGTTAAGAGGCGGAATTGTATATCACGATGGACAATTTGACGATGCTCGTTTAGGTTTAAACCTTGCACAAACTGCTATTCAAAACGGAGCAACCGTTTTAAATTACGTAAAAGTTACCGATTTAATTAAACAAAACGGAAAAGTAATAGGAGTTCAAGCTAAAGACCAAGAAACGCAACAAAAATTTAATATAAAAGCAAAAGTAGTTATCAATGCAACAGGTGTTTTTGTTGACGGAATTATTAAAAAAGACAATCCTAAAGCAAAAAAGACAGTAAAACCAAGCCAAGGTGTACACATAATTATCAATAAAGAATTTTTACAATCCGATTTTGCTTTGCTAATACCAAAAACAAAAGATGGCAGGGTTTTATTTGCTGTTCCGTGGCACGACAAAGTGATTTTAGGCACAACCGACGAACCAAAAGAAAAACCAAGCATAGAACCACAAGCAACTGATAAAGAAATTGATTTCATTTTAGAAACTGCCAGTAATTACTTAATAAAAAAACCAACACGAAAAGATATTAAAAGTGTTTTTGCAGGATTGCGACCACTTGCAGCACCAAACGAGCAAGAAAAAACCAAAGAAATTTCCCGAAACCATAAAATTATGATTTCTAATTCTGGTTTAATATCTATCATTGGCGGAAAATGGACTACCTATCGCGAAATGGCTGAAGATGTTATTAATAAAGCACAGAAAACAGCTAATTTAGCTAAAGCGGAATCCATTACCGAAAACCTAAAAATTTATGGATTTAAAGAGAAAAATGATTTTAATAATCCTTTATATTTTTACGGAAGCGATTTAGAAAAAATTGAAAATTTAATAAAAAAAGACGCTTCTCTAGGCGAATTAATTTCTAAAAAATTACATATAAATAAAGCACAAATTGTATTTGCAGTACAAAATGAATATGCAAGAAATACGTACGATATTTTAGCAAGACGAACCAGAGCCTTATTTTTAGATGCCAAAGAGTGTATAAAAATTGCACCACAAGTAATTCAGATAATTGCAAAAGAACGCCAAAAAGATAAAAATTGGGAACAAAAAGAATTAACTATCTTTACAGAAATTGCCAATAGATATCTTGCAAATTAAAATTAAATAAAATGTCCGATAAAAACAAAACCCAAATAGATACCAAATACAAAAAAATGCGAATTCAAGTATTTGCAGGAATTTTTATAGGTTATGCAGGATATTATTTAGTCCGAAAAAACTTTTCGTTAGCAATGCCTGATTTAATTGCACAAGGTTTTACCAAAACCGAACTTGGTTTTGCTCTATCAGGAGTTTCCATAGCTTACGGATTAAGTAAATTTTTAATGGGAAATATTTCCGACAGAAGTAATGCCAGAAAATTTATGGCAATTGGCTTATTTCTTTCAGGAATGATTATGCTAATTATGGGATTTTTTCCGTTTGCAACAGCATCGGTAACTGCAATGTTTATATTATTATTACTCAACGGATGGTTTCAAGGAATGGGTTGGCCTCCAAGTGGTAGAATTATGGTACAGTGGTTTTCTATAAAAGAACGAGGTACAAAAATGGCTTTTTGGAACACAGCACATAATATTGGTGGAGGTTTAGTAGGACCAATAGCAATTTATGCTTTTGCCTATTTTAACGATTGGCATGCAAAATTTTATGTTCCAGGTATGTTTGCAATATTTATTTCTGTTTTTATTTATTTAACCCTTCGTGATAGACCAGAAGTTGTCGGATTACCATCAATTGAAGAATATAAAAACGATTATCCTGAAACTATTACAGGAATTGACCAAAACCAACGAATATCTGCAAGCGATATTTTTATAAAATATGTCTTTAAAAATAAGTTACTTTGGTTTATTGCACTAGCAAATGTTTTTGTGTATTTAGTTCGTTACGGAGTGCTAGATTGGGCACCAACCTATTTAAAAGAGGTAAAACACTTTTCACTTAACGAAAGCGGTTGGGCATATTTTTTATACGAATGGGCAGGAATTCCAGGCACAATTATAGCAGGTTTTGTTAGCGATAAATGGTTTAAAGGAAAACGAGCTCCTGTTAGTATTATTTATATGATTTTAGTACTAATTTCAGTTTTAATTTACTGGAAAAACCCAGCAGGAAATCCACTAATTGACAACCTCGCATTGGTAGCAATAGGCTTTTTAATTTATGGTCCTGTAATGCTTATTGGCGTACAAGCCTTAGATTTAGTTCCTAAAAACGCAGCAGGAACAGCAGCAGGTTTTACCGGTTTATTTGGTTATCTTGGTGGAGCTTTAACAGCTAACATATTAATTGGTTATTTAGTAGATAATTACGGTTGGAATAGTAGTTTTATGCTTTTAGTTCTAGCTTGTATTTTATCGATTATTTTAATAGGATTTACTTGGATTTTAGAAAACAAACATCACAAAACAACAACGTAATGAAAACAAATATAGCGATTATTATCGGAATAATTTTCCTTTTAGGATGTACCAAAAAAGAAACCAAAACCAGTAAAAAAGAATCTAAAATGCTAGTAAAAACATTAAGTTTAAAAGCACAAAAAGTGCGAGATTATGTAAAGAAAAATGCCGTAATTGCACACAGAGGAAGCACGTATTGGACACCTGAAGAAACCGAACCTGCATATCGTTGGGCAAGAAATATCGGAGCAGATTATTTAGAACTAGATTTACAATTAACCAAAGATAATAAACTCGTTGCTTTTCACGATGATGACTTAAAAAGAACTACCAATATCACAGAAATTTTTCCGAAAAGAAAAGACGCAACCATACACGATTTTACGCTTGCAGAATTACGTAAATTAGATGTAGGATCGTGGTTTAATCAAAAAAATAAAGATAGAGCAAACGATAAATTCGTCGATTTAAAAATTCTTACATTAAAAGATATTATTAAAATTGCCGAAGGAAATAAATTGATTAAAGAACTAAAAAATGACAAATGGACAGGTAATTTTAAATATATTAAAGATTCTTCCGATAATGGAAATAGACCAGGAATTTACGTAGAAACGAAGCATCCAAAATCAAATATTGAAAAATATTTAGCACAAGAATTAACCGAATTAGGTTGGAATATTAACACAAATCCAAAACAAATAAAAACCGAAAATGATAAAATTGAAGTAGCAAACACCAATGCTCGTTTAATTTTACAATCTTTTTCGCCTAAAAGCATTCTACAATTAGAAAAATATTTACCAAACATACCTAAATGTTTTCTACTTTGGAAACCAGATATGAAAGGCGATTTAAAAGAAACCTATATAAAGGCAATTAATTTTGCTGTAGAAAACAACGTACACATAATTGGTCCATCAATTGCAGGTGAACCAAATAATTACGAAGAATTAACCGATATTTGGATGACCGATTTAATACATCAAGCAAAAATGAATGTGCATCCATATACTTTTGATACGAATGAGCAATTACAAAAATATTCTAACAGAATAGATGCAGTATTTACCAATCGAGCAGATTTGGCTATTCAGTTTTATAACTCTAAAGCTAAAATAGATGCAAAAAAAACACTAAACGAGCTTAATTATTAAAACTATACCAATCCTGCTCGTTTTAACAAAGCATCTACACTTGGTTTTTTACCTCTAAAATTTTCATATAATTTCATTGGTTTTTCCGTACCTCCTTTTGATAGAATATTTTCTTTAAATTTGGAAGCAATTTCTTTATTAAAAATACCCTTTTCGGTAAAAAGAGCAAAGGCATCAGCATCTAAAACTTCTGCCCATTTGTAGGAGTAATAACCAGCAGAATATCCTCCAGGGAAAATATGCGAAAAAGCAGTACTCATTGCGTTTTCAGCTACATCAGGATATAAATTAGTTTTACTAAAAATGCGATTTTCAATTTCTTTTACCAAATTGTATTCTGTTGGGTTTTTACCATGCCATTCCATATCTAATAAGCCAAAACTTAATTGTCGTAAAGTAGCCAGTCCTTCTAAAAAATTAGCGGCTTTTT
>CAYOWM010000017.1:5089-12204 GCA_964407635.1 uncultured Flavobacteriaceae bacterium | reverse complement strand
GTCTATATACATCAGAAACCCATTCTGCAACGTTACCAGTCATATCGTAAAGACCTAATGCATTTGGTTTGTATGATTTTACTGCAATAGGAATATCGGATCCATCATCTGACCAACCTGGCAGACCACTATAATTACCTTTACCTATTTTAAAGTTTGCCATTTCATCACCTCTAATTCTTTTATCATTACTTCTAGTATATTTTCCGTTCCAAGAGAATTTTTTTCTACCTTTTAAAGTATTATACTCTCTATTTTCAACTAATGCTTTTGCTGCGAATTCCCATTCCACTTCTGTTGGTAAACGGAATTTTTGTGTTAGCATTCCGTCCTCAACCTTTACATGTCTTCCTGTAAAAGCACCTTTTGCACCTCTTCTGCTTCTTTTTTTCGTTCCTGCTGCTCTTGAACCTCGAGAACTTCTACCTCTTCTACCTTTTTTAGATTTTGTACGTAAATCTGGTAATCCTTTTTTATAAATGGTAGAATCTCCATCAAACAATCTTGTTGGATCTGCAAGATACACATCGGTATCAAAATGGTTTTTACCTTCTACCTTTAAACTATCATCTTGAAACAAAGGATTTAAAATCCCTTTATCCATTAATATTTTTTCGTTAACCATATTGGTTCTCCACTTACAGTATTCGTTAGCTTGTACCCAAGAAACACCAACTACTGGATAATCATTATACGAAGGATGACGCAAATAAGTCTCGGTTAATAATTCTAAGTTTGCTAATGGTTGTCTCCAAACTAACGTATCTGGCAATACCGATTTATAGATATGTGCATAATTTTCGTTATTTGGAGGATATACTTTTTCCATCCAATGCAAAAACAAACGATATTCTCTATTGGTAACCTCTGCTTCATCCATATAAAATGAACGAACTTGCATTTTTACAGGAGTTGTATTCCAATCAAACATTACATCATCTTGCACACTTCCCATAGTAAAAGCACCACCTTCTACTAAAACCATACCTGGAGGTGTTGGCTGTCCTTTATAATTACTACCTGCTCCTCCATCTAAATCGTTAAACTTCCAACCTGTTAAAGAGGATGTTTCACTAGATCCTTTTCCTCCACCACAACTTGCTAGTGTAGCAAAGACTAATGTTAAAAGCAAAAATTTTAATCCCTTACTGAAATTCATAATATAAAAACTTTATTATAGTTAATGTTTATTAAAGTGTCGCAATTTACAACATTATTATTTTCATACAAGAAAATTTACATAAAATTTACATTTTTCTTGTATTATTCTCAAATAACGCTGCATTTTCAAAGTTAGTATATATTTTTCACTTTTTTTAAAATAAGATTTATTTTTTTTCGTTTATTTGACTATGAAAAAATATGTACTCCTTATTATATATATAATTTTTTGCTCAAGTACTGTTATTTATGCACAAACAGAAACCAAACATTTTAATTTAACTTGGAAAAACAGCAATGAATCCACTACCATTTCAGTAAAAAATAATATCCAAATTACTATTCCTACGGTAAAAAATAATCCAATTAATGAAAATTTGTTGCCTACTTACAGTAAAAAATGGAAAATTAAAAGCAATCGTAGAATAAAAAATTACCATATTTCAAATATTATTTATGAAAATGTAGATAAAAAATCCTTTCAAAAAGAAAGTCAAAATCATTTTCCAATAAAATTACAAGAAAATTTTGAAATAAAATATGCAAAAGATCAAGCATTTGCAATAATTAGTATTATTCCTCTTAAAATTAATAATGGTAGGCTTCAAAAAATAAAATCGTTTGATTTAACCTACGAACTTACTCCTTCTACTAAAAGATTTTCCACCAACAGTGTACACGATTCGCCTTTAGCTTCTGGTACGTGGTATAAATTTGCTGTAGATACCACTGGCGTTTACAAAATATCCAAATCTTTTTTAAATAGTTTAGGAATTAATACAGGAAATATCAACCCAAAAAATATTAAAATATACGGTAATGGTGGTGAAATGCTAGCGGAATTAAATGGCGATTTTAGACATAATGGCTTACAGGAAAATGCCATTTATATAAAAGGAGAGTCTGACAACAGCTTTGATAATGGCGATTACATTTTATTTTATGCTAAAGGTTCTGATGCTTGGGAATACGATGCTAGTAATACAGTTTCCCACCATAAAACAAATATATACTCTGATAAAGCCTACTATTTTATTACCGTTGCAAATGATTTTGGTAAAAGAATTCAAATGCGAGAAACAACAATTGTAAATCCTACAAATTTTCAAACCGTAACGCTAGGCAACGATTATAGAGTTTACGAAAAAGATAAAGAAAATTTTGATAGTATTGGACAGGATTTTTTTGGTGAAAATTTTCAAATTGAAAACACCCAAAATTTTAATATTCCGTTTCCTGATTTGGAAACATCCAAACCAATTCAAGTAGAATTTAGAGTTGGTTCTGCCTCACTTAACGCTACTAGCTTTCAACTAAAATTAAACGGTCAAGATGTCTTAACAAGAAGCCTTAGTGCTATTAGCGGAACATCCATTGCATCAATAGGAAAAAGTACTGCTACAACTATGAGCAACGATGAAAATTTAAATTTTGAGGTTACGTTTAATAACGGAGGTGTTCCTTCTGCAAAAGGTTTATTAGATTATATCGAAGTAAATGCTACCAAAAAATTAATTGCTAGAGACAAACAATTTTCGTTTAGAAGCTATCTTGTAAACCAACAAAATGCTATTTTTAAATTCCAAATTGAAAATCCTGAAAATATTTTTCAAATTTGGGATGTTTCTGATTTTTTAAAACCAAAGTACATCAAATCTTTAGAAAGTAATACCTTTGATTTTTTTGTACAAGGTGGTACTAAACAAGAATTTATCATTCTTAATAGCAATGATTTCTACACACCAGAACGCATACAAAATGCACGAGTTGAAAATCAAAATCTACACGCTATTCAAGATATTGATTATTTAATAATTACACCAGAAAAATTAAAAGCACAAGCAGAAAGACTCGCAAATTACCACGAACAAAATTCTGGCTTTACTACACTAATACTAACACCTGAAATTATTTATAATGAGTTTAGCTCAGGAGCACAAGATATTACTGCCATAAGGGATTTTATAAAACACCTATACCGAAATGCAAGTACCGTAAACAAACGGATTAAATACGTGTTATTACTTGGTGATACTAGTTTTGACTTTAAAAATATAGAAGGAAATAGTAATGAAACTACTACAGTAATTTCATTTCAATCTAAAAACAGCTTTAACCTTGCAAATTCGTATGTTACAGACGATTATTTTGGTATGATGGATGATAATGAAGGGGATTTTACTACAAATTTAGGCACACAAGACTTACAAGATGTTGCAACAGGTAGAATACCTGTAAAAACCATAAATGAAGCTGAAAAAGCCATTAACAGAATTCTAAATTATTACAGCAACAAAAGCCTTGGTAAATGGCGAAATAAAATTACGATGGTTGCCGATGATGTAGATAATAAAAGTTACAATTTTACATTACAAAAAAATACCGAAAGAATAGCTGACGATATAAAATCACACAAACCTGTTTACAACATAAACAAATTATATGCAGACTCGTACAGACAAGAAATAACTGCAGGAGGAGAACGATATCCTGAATTAAAAAACGATATTAATAACGCTGTAGAACAAGGTAGTTTAATTTTAAATTATTTTGGCCATGGTGGTGAAAATGGTTGGGCAAGTGAACGTTTTTTAGATATTGATCAAATAAATAGTTGGTATAATAACATAATTTCTCCTTTATTTATTACCATAACTTGCGAATTTTCAAAATTAGACGATCCAACTAGAACAACCGCAGGAGAATATGTGTTTAACAATCCTAATGGTGGCTCAATAAATATGATTACCACAGCTAGGGAAGTTTATATTACTTCTGGTGGTAATTTTAACAGAGATCTCATAGGAAACATCTTAGAATATAACTATTCTGAATATCAAACGATAGCAGAGGCTTTAATGAAAACTAAAAATGAAAATGCTGGTTACGGACAACGATTATTCATTCTATATTTTGGTGACCCTGCAATGAAACTACCAATTCATAAACCAAACATCAAAATAACCGAAATGAATGGCGTAGCTGTTACCCAACAACTAGACACCATAAAAGCTCTTTCACACTCGTACTTTAAAGGAATTATCACCGATGCTAACGATAATTTACAACCCGATTTTAATGGCGAATTATTTGTAGAAATATACGATAAATCTATAAATGTAACTACTCTTAATAACGATAATTCTATAATTACCTACACCGATTTTAACGGAAATGTCCATACTGACGAACCTGCATATATGGAATTTGACACACGTCAAAGTAAAATTTTTAATGGTAGAGCGAGTGTTACAAACGGGCAATGGGAATTTGATTTTATCGCTCCAAGAGATATCCGAATTGCCTACGGAAGTGCCAAACTAAGTTTTTATGCACAGAATAATAGCAAAGATAAAAGTGGCTACAATACCGATATAATTATTGGTGGAATTAATGAAAATGCTCCAGTAGATGATATAGGACCAACTATTAAATTATATATGAATGACGAATCCTTTATCGATGGAGGAAACACCAACCAATCACCCTTATTTTTAGCAATTTTAGAAGACGATTCTGGTATAAACACATCGTTTACTGCCGTAGATCATGATATTATTGCCATATTAGATGGCGATGTTTCCAATCCGATAATAATGAACGATTATTACGAAACCGAATTAAACGATTTTACCAAAGGTAAAGTTAAATTTCCGTTTAGAGATTTAGAAGTAGGAAAACACACCATAACTTTTAAATGTTGGGATACCTATAACAATTCTGCCGAAGCCTCGTTAAATTTTGTTGTAGTAAGCGATACCGATTTAGTATTAGATCACGTACTTAATTACCCAAACCCTTTTATAAATTATACCGAATTTTGGTTTAATCACAACAAACCAAACGAAGCCTTAGAAGTTCAAATACAAATATTTACCATTTCTGGAAAATTAATAAAAACCATCAATCAAAATATTTTAACAAACGGAACGTTATCTAGAACAATATCGTGGAACGGTCTAGATGATTTTGGTAACAAAATAGGAAAAGGCGTATATATTTATAAATTACAAGTAAAAACTGTGTCATCAGGAATCAAAGCAGAAAAGTATGAAAAACTAGTAATACTTCAATAATTTTTTTAATCTTTGTAAACTTTTGACTTTTAAAACATCAAAAAAATAACCTTAACAATGAAAAAATTTCTTTTAACAACCCTTACATTAATATTTATACAATCTAATTTTTTTGCACAAAGTAATTTAAATGCACTAACAACCGCAACACCATTTTTATTAATATCACCAGACGCCCGTTCTGGAGGACTTGGTGATATGGGTGTTTCCACATCTCCAGATGCGTATTCACAACACTACAATGCAGCAAAATATGCGTTTTTAGAATCGCAATTTACGGTTGGTGTAAACTACACACCATGGCTTAGAAATTTAACCAACGATGTCTTTTTAGGTAACGTAACTTTCGCTAATAAACTAGACGAACGCTCTGCTTGGGCAGCAAGTCTAACCTATTTTTCATTAGGTAGTATTGAACTTACCGACGAATTCGGAACACCACAAGGTGTTGAAAAACCAAACGATTTAGCTATTGATGGCTCCTACACCTTAAAATTAAACGATGGCTTTTCTATGGCAGTTACCATGCGTTACTTACGATCGGACTTATCTATAAAAACAAACAATACCGATTTACAAACCGTAAACACTTTTGCCGTAGATTTAGGTGCATATTACCAATCGGAAGAAACTAATTACGGCGATTTTAACGGTAGATGGCGTGCAGGAATGAGTATTGCTAATATGGGTCCGAAAATTGAATTAGTAGCTGGTGGTCAAAAAAGTTTTATTCCAACAAACCTACGTTTTGGAACTGGTTTTGATTTTATTTTAGACGACACAAGTACTATCAAAACGGGTATTGAAGCAACCAAATTACTAGTGCCAACACCTCCGAAAGACCTTAATGGTGATGGTGTATTAGAAGGAAAAGACAATAATGTAGATTTCTTTACAGGAATGATACAGTCTTTTGGAGATGCACCAGGAGGAATGAAAGAAGAAATTAAAGAATTTACTTGGTCTGCTAGTGCTGAATACGAATATGACGAAACCTTTGCTTTTAGATTAGGATACTTCCACGAAAGTGAAATAAAAGGTGCTAGAAAATTCTTTACACTTGGTGCTGGTTTTAAATTCAAATCAAGTAAAGTCGATGTATCGTACTTACTAAACGCATCCGATGTTAACAATCCTTTAGAAAATACCTTGCGATTTTCCATTTCTTTTGATTTTGGCGACTTTTTTGAGGAGTTTTAAAATATCCTTTTGTATATTTACATAAATTTAACACCTCTTTAATGAAAGAAATAAATTTAACAAGTACGTTTACTGTCTTTGAAAACCTAACGGAATTACCAAAAGATGTTGTTGATTTATTTAAAAAAGCTGTTCTTGCAAGAAATAATGCATACGCTCCATACTCTAAATTTCAAGTTGGCGTAGCTATTTTATTAGAGGATGGTTCAGTAGTAAGTGCTTCTAACCAAGAAAATGCAGCATATCCTTCTGGAATGTGTGCAGAAAGGGTTGCTATTTGGAATGCAGGAGCTTCTCATCCAAATAAAAAAATAAAAAAATTAGTCATTACCGCAAAATCTAATTCTACCACACTAAACCGACCTGTTGGTCCTTGTGGAGCTTGTAGGCAAAGTATTTCGGAATACGAAATCAAACAGGAAGAAAATATTCAGATATTTTTTATGGGAGAAGTTGGTAAAATACTAAAATCAAACTCTTTAAGCGATTTATTACCACTTAGTTTTGATAAAACTTTTTTGTAGAGTTGGGTTAATGTAACAATTTATTAATGTAGCAATGGACTAATGTAGCAATGGACTAATGTAGCAATTAATTAATGTAACAATGTAGCAATGGACTAATGTAGCAATGAATTAATGTACCAGTTATTAAAATATAGAGATTAGTTAGTGTACC
>CAYOWM010000017.1:0-4989 GCA_964407635.1 uncultured Flavobacteriaceae bacterium | reverse complement strand
TGTAGCAATGAATTAATGTACCAGTTATTAAAATATAGAGATTAGTTAGTGTACCAGTCATTGCGAGGGAGGAACGGCCGAAGCAATCCTTTTAATTGTAGCTAGAAGTCTAAAAGATTACTACTTCACATTTTTAGACCTATTACAAGTACTTTCTTAATTCTAAATACTTTAAAAAATACTTAAATTATTTAGCAATATTTTAATAAAATCCAAGTGATAATACGTATATTTGTGAAAATAATATAAACAACATTTTGATATGAGTGATACCATTTTAATCATCGGTGCTTGCGGACAAATAGGAACAGAACTAACCCTGAAACTTCGCGAGAAATATGATAAAAAAAAGGTTATTGCTACAGATATTAGAGAAGGTTCCGATGAATTAATGCAATCGGGAACTTTTGAACTTTTAGATGCTACAAATAAAGAAGCAATGGAAGTTATTATAAAAAAATACCACATTACACAGGTATATTTAATGGCTGCAATGCTATCGGTAACTGCCGAGAAATTTCCAGAAAAAGCATGGAGTTTAAATATGAAATCGCTATTACACGTACTAAACATTGCCAAAGAAAATAAAATAGAAAAAGTTTTTTGGCCAAGTTCTATTGCTGTTTTCGGAACTTCTACTCCAAAAGAAAACACACCTCAAAAAACCATAACCGAACCAAGTACTGTTTACGGAATTAGTAAATTAGCAGGAGAACGATGGTGTGCATATTATCACGAAAAATACGGCATAGATGTAAAAAGTGTTCGCTATCCTGGAATTATTAGCTGGAAAGCAAACCCTGGAGGAGGAACAACTGATTATGCAGTGGAAATTTTTCATGAAGCTATTAAAGAAAAAAAATATTCCTGCTTTTTAAAACCCGATGCTAGATTGCCTATGATGTACATTGAAGATGCCATTAATGCAACAATTACCTTAATGGAATCGGATAAATTAGAAACATTTATTCCATATAATATAGGAGCAATTGATTTTACACCTAAAGAAATTTACCAAGAAATTAAAAAACATATTGCCGATTTTACCATAGAATACAATCCAGATTTTAGACAAGCAATTGCAGATTCATGGCCAAGTTCCATAGACGACTCTACTGCAAAAAAAGATTGGAACTGGCAACCCAAATATAATTTAGAAAAAATGGTTAGCGAAATGCTTGTTCGCTTAAAAGATAAATTAGATTCCGAATTAAGTTTTGTGTAAGAAACAAACCATTTTACGACAAACTTTTAGAAATTTAATACCAATAAAATGAAAGAAATCATAACTAAAAGTTTAGCAAACACCTTAAGCTACGAAGCTTTTCGAAAATTAGTTTCCAAACTATTATTAGAAAATAAATCTACAAGCAACGAACAATCAGACAATTTACTAAATTACAGCATTCTTAATGATAGACGAATGAAACGACTAGATAAAACCATTAAAATAACTCCAAATACACAACAAAGTTTGCAAAACGCCAAAGGAAATTACATCTTTTTAGTGTTAATGGAAAGTTGGTGTGGTGACGGTGCTCAAACCTTACCAATACTAAATAAAATGGTTTCTTTTTTACCAAATACGGACTTGAAAATTGCCTTGCGTGATCAAAACGATGATTTGATGAATGAATTTTTGACTAATGGCGGAAAAGCAATTCCTAAAGTAATTATTTTAGATAAAAAAAATTTAAACCCATTAGCAAATTGGGGGCCAAGACCAAGTTTTGCAACCAAAATGGTTTTAGATTACAAAGAAAAAAATGGCTCTTTAGATGCCGATTTTAAAAAAAAATTACAAATTTGGTACAATAAAGACAAAGGAATTACCACACAAAAAGACATTATAGAATTAATACAAAAAATAGAAAATGCAAGTTGATTACGCCAATCTTTCCGAGGAAGCTAAAGTCTATATTTATCCATCAAGTAGAAAATTTTATGATACCGAAATAGAAAACCTACACAAAAAAATAAATACATTTTTAGATTCCGTTTTTACAGATTATACCCTAAACTATAAAATTTTATACAACCGTTTTATAATTCTATTTATTTCGGAAGAAAAACCAATTTCCATCGAGCTATTAGATAAATTAGCTATGTTTATTTTATCCTTAGAAACCGATTATAAAATAACCTTATTAGACAAAGTAAATATCTGCTTTAAACAAGGTGAGTTTGTACAATATCAAGAAATGAAGCGCTTTAGAGAGTTAATTAAAAAACGAAGTATTTCTAAAAAAACCATTTTATTTAATAATTTAGTACAAAACAAACACGAATTTGAAAACCATTTTGAAGTTCCTGCAGCAGAAAGTTGGTTAAGTTATTTATTTAAATAAATTATACTTTTTAACCTATATTAAACCTACAAAAATCCTACATAGTTTGGGTTAAAAATTCTTTCAAAATTTTTGTTGCTTTTTCAAAATCCGTTTCAAAAACAAATAATTCATTTGAGGAATCACTTGCTCCAAAACCTCCTAATCGTGCAGATTCAACATTATCTCTAAGCAAACTTGGTATGTTTTTTGAATCTAACATATTCTCAAGAGCCTTTAAGGTTATATACGAACCAACATGTAATCTTTTAAGTTGCTTTTTATCTGTCATAATTCATTAGTTTTTGATAAAGATAAGAAAATAAGAACAGTAAAACAAGCATAAAAAGAAAAATTTAAAAAAATACCATATATTTGTATAAATTAATAAAAAAGAAAAATGATAAGAAAAATTATTACCAGTTTACTTGTATTAGTATTATTTTCAAACTGTAAAACAGTTCCTATTACAGGTAGAAAAACAATCAATTTTGTAGGAGATGAACGAGTTCTTCCTACGAGTTTTGCACAGTACAAAGGTTTTTTAAGAGAACACGAGCTATCAAAAGATGTAACTAAAACAAACGAAATTAAAGAAGTTGGTGCTAGAATTTCAAAAGCTGTAGATAGGTATATGAGAGCACATGGCATGACTAAAGAAGCAAATAGTTACCGTTGGGAATTCAATTTAGTAGAAGATAAAACTATAAACGCTTGGTGTATGCCTGGAGGAAAAGTAGTGTTTTACACAGGAATCCTTCCGATAGCAAAAAACAAAGACGGAATAGCTGCAATTATGGGTCATGAAGTAGCACATGCCTTTGCAAAACACGGACAAGAACGGATGTCAACAGGAATGATACAACAACTTGGAGGTGTGGCAACACAAATTTTTACAGGAACACAAATTAAAGATCCTAAAAAAGCACAAATGTTTAACATGCTTTATGGTGTCGGTTCACAATTAGGAATGCTTAAATTTAGTAGAACACACGAGCAAGAAGCAGATAGATTAGGATTAATTTTTATGTTAATGGCTGGTTACAACGGTAGCGAAGCAGCCGAAGTTTGGGTGCGAATGAGTCAACGACCAGGAGCAAACCAAGCTCCACCAGAGATTTTAAGCACACATCCTTCAAACGTTTCTAGAATTAACGATTTAAAAGCATATTTACCAAAAGCAAAAGTACTTGCTAAAAAATTTAACGCAGAATCTATAAAGTAAAAACAAATTTGCTTTATAATTTCTAAAGACAATACTATAAATTTATTATATTGCAAACCGTTTTGATTTTTCAAAGCGGTTTTTTAATTTTAAAACTTACAATTATGTTTAAAAAAGGAGATAAAAAATTAATTGGAGCTTGGGCTTTCTACGATTGGGCAAATTCGGTTTATCCTTTAGTAATTACCACCGCTGTTTTTCCGTTATTTTACGGAGCAATTACAGGAGGAAAAGACGCACAAGTCCATTTTTTAGGTACAAATTGGAACAATACTGTTTTATATACTTACACTCTATCGGTTTCCTTTTTAATCGTCGCTTTTTTATCACCAATGTTATCTAGTATAGCAGATTATTTAGGAAACAAAAAACGATTTTTACAATTTTTTTGCTACTTAGGTTCGCTATCCGTTATGGCATTATATTTTTTTGATAGCAAAGAAAAATTATGGGTAGGTATAACTTTTTCAATTTTAGCAAGTATTGGTTTTTGGGGAAGCATTGTATTTTACAACGCTTTTTTAACTGAAGTAGCACCACCAGAACAACACGACAAAGTAAGTGCAAAAGGATTCATTTACGGCTATATTGGCTCCGTAATCTTATTAGTTTTTATTCTATCTATGATTATGTTCCCAAATGTTTATGGTTTTATCGATCATCCGTTAGCGGAAGGCGAGTCTGCTCCTGTTAAAGTTTTTCAGTATAGTTTTGCATTAGTTGGAATTTGGTGGATGGGATTTGCACAATATACCTTTTACCACTTACCAAGCAACTATTTTAAAAGAAAACCAGAAAAAGATTATATTTTTAAAGGATTTAAAGAACTAAAAAAAGTATTTAAAGAAATTAGAAAACAACCAACTATTTTTATTTTTTTACTCTCTTTCTTTTTAATAAGTGCTGGTGTACAAACAATCATCGTATTAGCAGGTAAATTTGGCGATGAGGAATTAGGCTTACCAACAACAAATTTAATAGTAACCATATTATTGGTACAACTTGTGGCAATTGTAGGAGCATTTGTTTTTTCTAGAATTTCGGCTAAAATAGGAAATATTAAAACCCTTAAAATAACCATTGCAATTTGGATTATCGTTAGTTTTGCAGCATATTTACTTCCTGGTAAAAGTCCGAATGTAGATGTTTATTTCTATACTTTAGGAGCTTTTTTAGGTTTAGTTTTAGGAGCAACCCAAACTTTAGCACGTTCTACGTATTCAAAATTAATACCAGAAGATACGTATGATAACGCAACCTATTTTAGTTTTTACGATGTTACCGAAAAAGTTGCCATTGTTATCGGAACCATAACATTTGGAGCCGTTATGTCTTTTACCAAGTCTATGCGAACCTCGGTTTTGGTATTAGCTATATTTTTCTTTTTAGGATTGGTAGTTTTAAGTTTTATGAAACGAACGAAGTATGTAAAATAAA
>CAYOWM010000016.1:0-12389 GCA_964407635.1 uncultured Flavobacteriaceae bacterium | reverse complement strand
CTTTGCAGATTCCGAAATACTTTAATTTTTTGAAAATAAAAGACCAAATACAGCACGAATTATTTTTTAACAAAACACCTGTGCGAATTATCAGTTTAGTGCCTTCGCAAACGGAGTTGCTGGTTGATTTAGGTCTTGAAAATGAGTTGGTTGGAATAACTAAATTTTGTGTGCATCCGAAAGGTTTGCTAAAACGTAAAGAAATTATTGGCGGAACAAAGCAAATTAACATCGATAAAATTAAAGCATTAAAACCAGATTTTATTCTTTGTAATAAAGAGGAAAACACCAAAAAAATTGTAACTATTTGTGCTGAAATTGCTCCTACGTATGTTTCGGATATTTATACTATTGCAAATACCATTGATTTTATAAACGATATCGGTTTAATTTTAGATTGTAAATATGCTGCAAAAAAAATGACGGATGCTATTGTAAAATCCTATACAAAATTCAAAGAATTTGCACAAAACAAACCAAAACTAAAAGTAGCCTATTTTATTTGGGCAAATCCGTATATGGTAGTTGGAGGAAACAATTTTATCGACCAAATGCTTCAAATTAATAATTTTGATAATGTGTATAAAAATCAAAACAGATATCCACAAATTGAACTAGAATCCTTAAAAAATGTAGATTTAATTTTATTGTCCTCCGAACCCTTTCCGTTTAAAGAAAAACACGCTTTAGAAATTAAAAAATACACCAATGCTACCATACATTTTGTAGATGGCGAAATGTTTAGTTGGTTTGGATCACGACTCTTATTGTCCTTTGCGTATTTTAAAGAATTTCGTAAAAGTTTAGATTTAACCTAAATTTTCTGTTTGAAAAGTCTGTAATTTTCCGTTTTTATCCACATAAATAATAAACGCTTTTAATTCAGGATGCTTTTTAAGAAACGTTTTACAATTCTCTAAACCAAAAGCAATAAACGCAGTAGCATATCCATCGACATCTGCACAATCTAAATTAGCAATAACCGAAGCACTTAAAACATTGCTTTTACTTGGATAACCTGTTTTTGTATTAATTATATGTGCATAACGATTTCCGTTTTTATCAATTTTAAATTTTCGGTACGTTCCTGATGTTGCAATAGATTCATTTTGCAATGAAATAATTTTGGTATAGGATTGTGTTCCGTCAAAATTAGGATTTTCAATACCAATACGCCAAAATTTACCTGTTTGATTTTTGCCTTTAGCACGAACTTCACCACCAATTTCAACCATATAATCCGTAATTCCTTTTTGTTCGATAAATCTACCAATAATATCGATTCCATAACCTTTTGCAATAGCATTAAAATCAATATACGTTTTAGGATGCTCTTTTATTACCAAATTATTTTTAATCGAAACCTTATCAAAACCAACTTGTTGCATTAATTTTTTTATAGTAACCGAATCCAAATTCTTTATTTCCTTTTCAGGACCAAAATTCCAAGCATTTACTAAAACGCCAATAGTTGGATCAAAAACACCATTGGTTTCTTTGTAAATACGTTTTGCTTTATTAAAAACCTCTTTGTATTTATCATCGACAACCACAGTAGAATCACCTTGATTAATTTTTGAAATAATAGAATTTTTCCAATATGTAGAAAGCGATTGGTTAACCGAATTTACCAAACTATCGATAGACTTTTTCCAATTATGATTAGAAGTATCTTTAATTTTTATGTGCATTCCTGTACCAAAAGCAGTTCCCGAAATTACGTTGAAGTCCAATTTTTCTTTACAAGAAATACTAAAAATTAAAATAAATACTAAAATAAATTTGTGCATTTTTTATTCGGTTTAGAGTTTAAAGAATTCGTATCTTTGTATGCAAAATTAGTTTAATCTTTTATAAAAATACAATAAATGGCAACAGGATTTTACAAAGTACCAAAAGCAATTAACGAACCCGTTAAATCGTATGCTCCAAATAGTGCAGAACGTACGGAGTTACTTGCAATGTATAATAAAATGTACAACGAGCAAGTGGATATTCCTTTTTATATAGGTAGCGAGGAAATAAAAACAGGAAAAACGGTTTCTATTCATCCTCCACACGACATTAAACATACCGTTGGTAAATACCATACAGCAGAAAAAGAACATATAGATTTAGCTATAAAAACCGCATTAGAAGCACGTAAAAAATGGGCAAAGATGCCATGGGAATCTCGTGCGGCAATATTTTTAAAAGCAGCAGAATTATTAGCAGGACCATATCGTGCAAAAATGAATGCTGCAACTATGATTGCACAATCAAAAAACGTAATGCAAGCCGAAATTGACGCAGCTTGTGAATTAATAGATTTCTTTAAATTTAACGTACAATTTATGACGGAAATTTACAGCAATCAGCCAATATCCTCACCAGGAATTTGGAACAGAATGGAATATCGTCCGTTAGAAGGATTTGTATATGCAATTACACCATTTAACTTTACATCTATTGCAGCAAACTTACCAGCTTCACCAGCAATGATGGGAAATGTAGTAGTTTGGAAACCAGCACGTACACAAGTATATTCTGCAAAAATAATAATGGAATTATTTAAAGAAGCAGGATTGCCAGATGGTGTAATTAATATGGTTACAGGAAATTCTGCAATGATTACCGATACTATTTTAGACCACAAAGACTTTGCAGGAATTCACTTTACAGGAAGTACAGGTGTTTTTAATAGTTTTTGGGATGCTATTGGAAAAAATGTAAACAAAGGAAAGTATCGTTCCTATCCAAGAATTGTTGGCGAAACAGGAGGAAAAGATTTTGTTTGGATGCATCCTTCTGCTGACGCAAAGCAAGTAGCAACTGCGTTAAGTAGAGGTGCTTTTGAATACCAAGGACAAAAATGTTCTGCAGCATCAAGAGCTTACATACCTGAATCTAAATGGAATGCTGTAAAAGACTTTTTAGCAGCAGATTTAAAATCTATGAAAATGGGTTCACCTGAAGATACCTCAAATTTTATCAATGCAGTTATTGACAATCGTGCATTTGAAAAATTAACTAATTTTATCGAGGATGCAAAACGCGATGACGAAGCAGAAGTAGTAATTGGAGGGAATTACGATAATTCTAAAGGATATTTTATAGAACCTACCGTGATTTTAGCTAAAAATCCAATGTATAAAACCATGCAAATGGAATTATTTGGTCCTGTTTTAACTATTTATGTATATAACGATGCAGAATGGAAAGAAACTTTAGAAATGGTAAATAGTACTTCACCTTACGCCTTAACAGGAGCAATTTATAGTGCCGATAGGTATGTAATTGATTATGCTACAAATGCACTAGAAGATGCAGCTGGAAATTTTTATATTAACGACAAACCAACAGGAGCAGTAGTAGGACAACAACCTTTCGGAGGAGCAAGAGGCTCTGGAACAAACGATAAAGCAGGTTCTGTTTGGAATTTATTGCGATGG
This sequence comes from uncultured Flavobacteriaceae bacterium, assembly GCA_964407635.1. Taxonomy (GTDB): domain Bacteria; phylum Bacteroidota; class Bacteroidia; order Flavobacteriales; family Flavobacteriaceae; genus S010-17. The sequence goes on along the minus strand of CAYOWM010000016.1, from coordinate 8,958 downwards.
GTTTCGAATAGAACTATAAAAGAAACCTTTGTGCCACCAACGGATTATACATATCCTTTTTTAGAAAAATAATTAGGAGATTTATTTAAAACTTTTGCGGATTTAAGATTTAAGGTAAAAAGCGATTAAACAAAGTTTAATCGCTTTTTTTTTATGAGGTATTCAAAAAAAAGTATAAATTTTATATTATTTTGTAATAATTATTTACATTTGCATAACCCTCAAAAGTAATGCAATGAAAAAAATAGTTTTATTGTTGGTTGTTTTCACATACCAACAAGTGTTTTCACAAAATCAACAATACCTTATTAAACCTGCTAACATAAATGATTCTGCTTCAAATTTTGGTTTGTCTTTTTGTCTAGATGGCTTTGTAGTTTTTAGTTCTCCAACCAAAGAAGAAATTACCAAGAAAAAAAAGAAAAAAAACATCTTAAAAAAAAGTTTAGATTTTTTTGTTGGTTATGCTGATGAGCAAGGTAACATTGTTAATGTTAAAGAATTAAGTAGAGGTATTAATTCATTTTCAGATGAAATTGATATTGCATTTTCGCCAAACCATAAAACTGTTTATTTTACAAAAAGTACTTCTGCAGATGGATCTAAAGACCATTTAGAATTATATAAAGCAGATGTAGTTACTATTGGTTATTGGAAAAACATTATGAAATTATCTTTTAATAGTGATGATTATTCTGTTACTAATCCTTTTGTAAGTCCTGATGGAAAAGAATTGTATTTTTCGTCTAATATGTCTAATTCAAAAGGTGGTTTTGATATTTATAAAGTAGCAATATTTGGAAATAATAAATTTGGAGAACCTGTTAATTTAGGAAACGACATAAATACTAAAGGAGATGAGGTAACGCCTTTTATAACTTCTGAAAATATATATTTCTCTTCTAACGGACATCAAGGAATGGGTAAATTGGATGTTTTTGTTGCTGATTTGAATGATTTAAGTGCTATTACAAATTTGGATGCACCAATTAATAGTAACGCAAATGATTATTATTTTAAAGAAAAAAGTAATAGTAATATTGGTTATTTTACTTCGGATAGAGCTTCTGGTTCAGGAAAAGAGGATATTTATTTTTTTAAGGATATTAGCAAAATTCAAGTTCAAGAAGAATTTCCTCAACCTAAAATAAAAAAAGAGGTTAAAAAAGAACCGAAAAAAATAATAGCAAAAAAGAAAAAAGATCCAAAATTTGAATTGCGAAAACAACGATTATTAGCTGCTAAAAAAAATGATATTGTTAGTAATGCCGAAACGGATATTCAAAAACAAGAAAAAGAAGTAGCATCAAATGCTAAAAAAAGTACAACGAATACTACATTAAAATCGGATAAACTTTCAACAAGAGAAGTTAAGGTAGTAACCAAAAATTCTTATATTGTTGATGACTTTGAAAGATGCCAAACCTTATTTGATAATCTCAATAATGTATATTTTGATTTTGATAAATATAATTTAACTTCTCAGGCAAAACGTGAATTGGAACGGGTTATACAAATAATGCGACGTTGCCCAAAAATTATCGTATTAGCCTCTTCGCACACCGATAGTCGTGCTAGTTATGAATACAATATGGAATTATCACGAAAAAGAGCAAATACAGTTATGAACTATATTTTGCGAAATGGAAATTTTTCAGAAGATAGAATTCGTTCAATTGGTTTTGGTGAAGCCAGACTTTTAAACAAATGTAGTGATGGTGTTAAATGTACCGAAAGACAACATCAAATTAATAGACGTACAGAATTTGAAATTGCAAATTATTAATCGTAAATTATTTAAAATTTCATACTAATTTTAGCGTTTATAATTCTACCAGATAAGAAATTAGGAATTGCATACGAACGTTTTGAAGACACATCTCTAACCCAAGTATTTGTAATGGAGTTTTGCACATCAAACATATTAAAGAGTTCTATTCCTATACTTAATTCTTTAAATTTTTGCAACCATTTTGCTTTTGCTTGTTTTTTAGCATCAACCAATATGTAACTCATTCCGATATCCGAACGGAAATAATCTTTTAACCTACTTTGAAAATCATACGGATTTGCTCCACTTGGCGAACCTCCAGGAACTCCTGTGTTGTACAACATATTTAAAAACATTTTAAAATTGGTATTACTAGGCAAATAATCTTGAAACAATATTGCAAATTTTAAACGTTGGTCTGTCGGACGATAAATATAGCCTTGATTATCTAAATTTTCCTTAGTTTGTAAATAACTAAACGTAAAATACGATTCCGTTCCTGGTACAAATTCTCCTCCGATACGCATATCCAATCCTGTTGCGTACGCTTTTGCATTGTTATTTGCAGCATAACGTATTTGTACATTATCAACTGTAAAAGCATTTACATTAGTCATATTTTTATAATATGCTTCGGTAACTAATTTAAAAGGCCTTTCCCAAAGTTTAAAATTATATTCGTTTGCTAAAACAAAATGAATGGATTTTTGAGCATCTACATTACTGTGTACTATACCATTAACATCTCTTAATTCTTTGTAAAAAGGTGGCTGGTAATAAAAACCTGTTGAAAATCTAAAAACCATATCTCGTTTCCAATTTTCTGGCTTGATTGCTATTTGTGCTCTCGGACTTACTACTGTTTTGCTATTTATATTATCCGAAATACCGTCATTTATAGTCCAATTATGTGCTCGTACGCCAAAATTAAGCCATAATTTAGTATCCTCATTAATATATGTTTCTCTACTCCATTGTGCAAAAGCTGTAATTCGGTTTATTTTTACGCGATTGGTTGTTCGCACATTGTTGTACGGAACAATTGGTCCTGTATAAGGAGTGTAAGGCTCATCATTTGTTAATAGATAATTTGGTCTGATAGAAAAACCAGCAGAATCAATAACTTCCCATTCTATTATTCTATCTTTTATATCTTCGTGTTGGTATTTTACGCCAAATTCAAACAAATCGGTTAGTAAATCTTTGGTTATTTTATAGTTTCCTTTTACCGAAGCATTAAAAATAACAGCATCTAAATCGTTTCGAGCATGATTTAATTGCGAACCAATATTCTGTGTAAATTCTACATTTCCGAAATTATCGCTTCCGAAATCGGCATTTACATCGCCAATACCATAAAGTGCTTCTATATCAAAATGTTCTGCTTCTTGTGTATTGTATGTCGAGGAAGTAAAATTCAAATTTAATTTATCATTTGCTTTATACTTGGCATTAATTGCTGCAAAAGTTGTAATATATTTATCTTTTTCTTTTCCGTTATAGTGTACAACTAAAGCTTTTGGGTCGGAAATTGTTCCGAAATTGGTAACTCGTGAAATTGGTGTGTAATCGTATGTATTAACAGCAAAATTTCCTAAAAAGGAAATGCTAAGTTTGTCTGAAGCGTCGTAAACAAAATACGATTGCACATCGGTAAAGCTAGGTTTAAAATTACTTTCAATATCTTTAGCATTTACAATTAAGCTGTTATTTCGGTATCTAGCTCCGATAATTGCCGATAATTTTTTATTTTTAAGAAGTTTATCTTCAACGGTTAAACTTGCTCCTAAAAGACTAGCGTCAAAATTAATTGCAAATTCTTTTGGTTTTCGGTAGGTAATATCTAGAACAGAGGACAGTTTGTCGCCATATTTTGCTTGAAATCCTCCTGACGAAAACAGCACCTCTTTAGTCATGTTTACATTTACAAAACTCAAACCTTCTTGTTGTCCAGAACGGACTAAAAAAGGTCTATATACTTCAATTCCGTTTACATAAACTAGGTTTTCGTCGTAGTTTCCTCCACGAACATTATAAGCAGAACTTTCCTCTCCTGCTGCTTGTGTTACTCCTGTTCCTGTATTTTTTAAAACACTTGAAATTTCGCCATTTACACTTGGTAAGTTTTTAATTTGCCCTTTATCTATTTTTTCTACACCTTTTGCCGTTCTTTTTTCCTCTTTTATTTTTTTCACATCGACAACAACCTCGTCCATTTTTTCGGTTCGATTATTTAATGTAGGCGAAAAATTTGAAGTTTTTCCTTTTTGAATAGTTAATCGTTTTGTGTAAGTATTATACGAAACATGACTAAATTTTATAGTAACTCGTTTGCTTTTTGCAGTCGGAATTTTTAACACATACACACCATTTTTATCGGTTGTTGTACCATATTTATCGTAGGTAATACTAACTTTAGAAATTGGATTTCCTTTGTCGTTTTTAACTACACCTTTAACAACAGCAGTTTGTGAAAAAATAAGACTACTAAAACTTAAAAATACAACAAATAAAAAAATTGGTTTCATTAATTTTATGCTTTTATACAAAAACAAGTTTTGTTTATAAACTTGTTTTTTAATTCTTTTTATAAAACGTCGCAATATACGTATTAGTATTTTTAACTTCATCAGAAACTACAATTTTTAACGTGTGCTTTGCTGATGTAAAATTTTTATCGTTAAAATCATACGTTAAAATTCCTGTCTTTGGTTCGTATTCCATTAAAATCCATTTTTTATCTATGGTTGCTCGATACGATTTTACACCTGTCAAATCATCTTTAACACGAACTTTTAACGTTTTTTTTGCCGATAACCATTGGCCGTTTTTAAAATTAATTGGTGTAATTGTTGGTTTGGTGTAATCGTTTGCAAGTTTGTATTTTCCTAAAGTTTTAGAATTGCAATATAATTTATTTTCCTTACGTTTAGTGTTTACATAATGTAGTCTTCCTTTAGATTTTACTTGAGCAATAAATAAATGTTTTTGCTCGTCTTTTGTATAATCGGAAGTATTAAAAGTTAGTGTAAACCTTTTATTTAGCGGTACGGAATTATCGTGTAATTTTACAAGACCATCGGTATAATTAAAATCAAAATACAAATTATCATAAAAGCTATATTTAGGAAAAGCAACACGTACATTTTCTTTTGAAATGGTATTAAATTCGTTACGTTTAAAATAATAATCGGTTTTTTTAACTTCTTTTTTTAATAGAATTTTTTGTTCTTTTCCTTGAATAGGAATGGTTAATTTAGTTTTATTTCCTTTTAAATCACTAGCAATGACTTCAACAAGATAAGACATTCCATCTTGAATGTAAATTTGGCCACTATTTACTAAATCACCGTAAATGCTAAGTTTATTATTTGGTAGTACGAAGCAGCGTTGAATACGTTCGTATTTTTGTTTATAATGTTTATAATCTACTAAAAGGTTTACATATTTACCTTCTGCAAAAGAGAATGTTTCTAAACAATGATCGTATATTTTTTCGTTATTTACATACAAATCTAATCGGTAAATGCCGTTTTTATTATTTGCACCATTTAATCTATCGTAGGATTTTATACCAACACCAATAGTTCCTGAGGCAAAAATTTTATCTGCTATTAGATTACCATCTTTTTGTTTATGTATTTGTAATTTCACAGGATTTGCCGATTGATTAATTTGTGAAAAATCGCCTAACGGATATGCATAAGCTGTTTTAATTTCTGGTTTTATACTGTCTTTTATTTTAATTCCGAATAAAAGTGGATTAATAATTTTTTCGGTTTTGGTATTTCTAATTTCAAAATGAAGATGAGGTGCTGTTGAACCACCTGTATTTCCGCTATAAGCGATAATTTCTCCTTTTTTAACCTTTAAAAGGCTTTCGTTTGGAAAAAGTTGAATGGTGTAGGATTCTTTTGCATATTGCTTTTTCTTAACAAATTTTTGAATTTTTGGAGCAAATCTTTGCAAATGAGCATACACACTTGTATAACCATTAGGATGTCTAAGATATAAGGCTTTTCCGTAACCCCAATGTTGGATTTTAATTCGCGAAATATACCCATCGGCAATTGCATAAATAGGTAAACCTTCTCGTTTTTGCGTTTTTATATCAATACCTGCGTGAAAATGATTGCTTCGTAATTCACCAAAAGTAGCAGCAAGGACTAATGGTATATTTAAAGGTTTTTGAAAATAATTTTTTGGATATTTATTTTGAGAATAATTCACTGTAATAGTGAAAAGTAGTACTGTTAAAATAAATTTTCTACACATAATATGTCTTATAAATACACCAGCGAAAAGTACAAAAACTAGACCGTTTTTTACATAAAAAAATATATTTTTTAAGATTTACGTGAATTTCTTTGGTTTTTAGCAATTCTAGTACTAACTTTGTAACGTATGTTTATACTTCTTTAAAGAATGAAAGTTATTTTAGAAAAGGTTGATTTATTGGAAGATAAGTTAACTAGATTAATTTTAAAACAAGAACAATTGCTACAAGAGAACCATCTTTTGAAGCAATCGGAACGATTGTTGATGAATAAAGTAGCTGAAAAAGAAGCATTAATTGCAAATTTAGAGGATCAATACAAAACCTTAAAAGTTGCAAATGCGATGGTAGGCAGTAAAGAAGATAAGCATTTAACCAAAATAAAAATAAATACATTAATTCGAGAAATAGATAAGTGTATTGTTCAGTTGAGTGAGTAAATGAGTGAAAAATTAAAAATAAAGGTAACTATTGGCGATCGTGTGTATCCGTTAACCATTAAAACTTCCGAAGAAGAAGGTGTACGACGTGCTGTTAAAAAGATTGGCGAGTTATCTAAAAAGTTTTCGCAAAGTTATGCAGTGCAAGACAAACAAGATGTTTTAGCTATGTGTGCTTTACAGTTTGCCTCTCAATTAGAAGTAAAAAATATATTTGACAAGGTTATTGTTGAAAATGTAGAAGATAAATTAGATGAAATTAATTCGATTTTAGATTCGCATTTAAACAAGTAAGTTCTTTAAAATACAACTAAATTCTCAAGCAATTGAGAGTACTGCCTACATTAGTTATTTGTTTAATAAACTCAACAAGATTATTTTAAAAAGGATAAGTCTTTGTTGTTAAATCGTGCCGTTTTACACGGATTTTTGACCAGCAAGTTAGTCCTAAACCTGTTTTTAGGAGTTTAATAAACTTCTCTAATGTAGGTTTTTTTTATAGCCAATTTATTGGTAAAACACTAAAAATTAATTAAAATGGATGGAATATTATTACCTATTTTAGGTGTCGTTATAGGAGTCATTATCGGATTTGCAATTGCAAAAGTACTTGAAAAATCTAAGGCATCTAAAATATTACATGTTGCAAGAAAAAAAGCAGCATCAATTATTAAAGAAGCAAATTTAAATGCTAAAACAACGTTTAAAGAAGCTAAAATTGAGGCAGACAAAATTAAAAATGAAAAAATCCTTCAAGCAAAGGAGAAATTTATTGAAATTAAAGCCGAAAATAACAAGAATTTTCAACGTCGTGAGAGTAAAATTCAAGATGCAGAAAAACGCATTCGTGAGAAAGAATCTCGTGTTTCACAAGAGTTAGATAAGACAAAGAAATTAAACGCTTCGTTAGCTAAAAAAGAAGAAGATTTTGATTATAAATTAAAATTCTTAGAAAAGAAAAAAGCAGAAACCGAAAAACTGCACAAAAGCCAAGTAAAGCAATTAGAAGTTATTTCTGGTTTTTCGGCAGAAGAAGCAAAACAAGAATTGTTTAAATCTTTAAAAGATGAAGCTAAAACCGATGCCATGTCTTTTATTCAAGATACTATTGAAGAAGCAAAATTAACGGCACAGCAAGAAGCTAAAAAAATTGTTTTATCTACCATTCAACGCGTTGGTGTAGAACAAACCGTTGAAAATTGTGTTTCGGTTTTTAATTTAGAATCCGACGATCATAAAGGTAGAATTATCGGAAGAGAAGGTCGTAATATTAGAGCATTAGAAGCAGCAACTGGTGTAGAAATTATTGTAGATGATACACCTGAAGCAATTATACTTTCGTGTTTTGATCCAATTCGTAGAGAAGTTGCTCGTTTGTCCTTACACAAATTAGTAACCGATGGTAGAATCCATCCTGCAAGAATTGAAGAAATTGTAAAGAAAACACGTAAATCTATCGATCAAGAAATTATAGATGTTGGTAAACGTACCGTAATTGATTTAGGTATTCACGGTTTGCATCCTGAACTTATCAAAGTAATTGGTCGTATGAAATACCGTTCGTCTTACGGACAAAATTTATTACAACATTCGCGTGAAGTTGCTAATTTATGTGCAATTATGGCAGCAGAATTAGGCTTAGATCCTAAGGTTGCAAAACGTGCAGGATTATTACACGATATTGGTAAAGTGCCAGAAACAGAAAGTGAATTGCCACATGCTTTATTAGGTATGCAATGGGCAAAAAAATACGGCGAAAAAGCCGATGTTTGTAATGCTATTGGTGCACATCATGATGAGGTAGAAATGACGTCGCTATTTGCTCCGATTATACAAGTTTGCGATGCTATATCAGGAGCAAGACCTGGTGCAAGAAGGCAAGTTTTAGATTCGTATATACAGCGATTAAAAGATTTAGAGGAAATTGCATTTGCATTTACAGGTGTACAAAAAGCCTATGCTATCCAAGCTGGTAGAGAATTACGTGTAATTGTTGAAAGTGCAAAAGTAGATGATGTTAAAGCAGCAGAATTATCGTTTAATATCTCGCAAAAAATACAAAACGATATGACTTATCCAGGTCAAGTTAGAGTAACGGTTATCCGTGAAACGCGTGCGGTTAATATTGCTAGATAAACATATTTATATATAGATTAAAAGCCATCTTTTGATGGCTTTTTTTGTTTCTGAATTTATAAAATTAAGGGTCAGATATAAAAGTTGGAGATTGTCAAAACAATTCAATAAAGAAATTTTATTTTTTTTTAATTATAAAACACCCAAATTTTAGGGAGTTTGAAAGTATCTTTATTCATCTGCTACATTTCAAACGGGTCAGTTATAAAAGTTGGGGATTATCAAAACAATTCAATAAAAATTTTATTTTTTTGATATAAAATACCTGTATTGATGATAAACTTTGCTAACGGTTTGAATATGCCAGTGGCGACTTCCAGGCACAAAGTTAATAA
>CAYOWM010000015.1:0-12653 GCA_964407635.1 uncultured Flavobacteriaceae bacterium | reverse complement strand
TATTAACTGGTAATGGTTCTATGCTAAAGGTAGATGATAATAGTGTCGATGGAGTACCAATAATAAGTAAAGAGCCTATTATATCTTATGATAGAGGGCAAAATATGGTATCTATACCTTTAATACCAACCGAGGCATTTGCAGGTTTTGGTGGTGGTTCTGTTAGTATTAAAGATAGTGATATAAAAGAGTTTTATGTAATACCAGAGTTTAGCAGTGCAGATTTTATGATACGTGTTAAAGGTAGTAGTATGCTACCAAAGTATAATAGTGGTGATATAATTGCTTGTAATATGGTAACCAATAGTCAATTTATACAGTGGAATAAAACACATGTTATTGCTACTAAAGACCAAGGTATTTTAGTTAAACGTCTAAAAAAAAGCACTAAAGACGGGTTCCTTTTAGCAGTTTCGGATAACCAAAGTTATGATCCTTTTGATATTCCTAAAGATGAAATTTTAAACATTGCCATTATTGTGGGTGTAGTCCGATTAGAATAAGTACCCAACCGAACCGCTGAAAGTGGGTTGGTTGGTTATCATTTTACTAATTTTGCTCATTTTTAGCTAAAAATGAAGTGTACATGCAAAATACGCAGTTTCATTTGTGTAAAACAGCTTTAATATATTGATTTTTAATGTTTTACTTTGTTTTTTCAACCTAAAAAAAGGGTAATAACCCCTGTTTTATTCGTATATTTTGCGGATAATTTCCCCCTACCTATCTTTAAAATTTAGCAGTTAGCGAACAAAAAAACGAATTTCGTAAGTAAATATTCGCTCGTTTTTTTGCAAAATAGTAGTATGCATTGTAGTATGCATTAGTAGCATGCATTCCAAAAAACACAAAAAAACACCATTTTCTTAGACTCAAGAAAATAGTGTTTAAAAATGGTTTAAAAAGTGTATATTTGCTTTTTAAAATAATGCTTTTATAAGGCGTAAATATTGGTTTTAAGGGGTTTTTAAGTGGGAAGTGTCGGTATGTTGGTTAAAAGGTTTAAAATACCTTTTAGCAATATCGGTATAGTGGCGGTAAATCTCGGCTTATGTACGTTTCGTTTTTTAATGGGTGGTAAGCATAAAAACACCTCAATCCCTTTTATTTATTGGCTTTGTTTGTGTTTTTTTACTTTTTTGTTTTTGTACGTTTTGTTTTTTAGCCCTTACATCAATACAAATATTTTATGCCAAAATATTTTTTTTATTGAATTGTTTTAATAATCCCCAACTTTTATAACTGACCCTAAATTATCTTAAAATTACAAGCCTAAAACAGCCGTTCCTTGCTCAAAAATTACATCTACAGGAATATTTTTTTCAAGTAATCTATCCAAATCTTTTTGCAATTGTTTAGGTACAATTCCTTTTTCTTGCACTAATTTTTCTACCGCTTGGTAATCGCCATTTCCTTGCAAGGTTAAAATTAAACCAGATAAAGCATCCATTGCTTCCATAATTTTATCGTAATTTAAAGTATATGTACCGCTTTCATTACGAACAAAAGCTCCTTTTTCTTTAAAATAATTAAAACGAATCATGTTTGCAATTCCATGAGCATCTGCTGCACCAAAACGAACCGAACGAAAAATACTAGCCATAAAGGTAGTCATAAAATCTTTCATATCGCCTTTCAATTCGCCTTTTTTGTGCAGTTGCATAACCATATATAAACCCAAAACATCTGCCTTTCCTTCCTCTAAAGCTGAGGATAAATCTTTTAAACTAGTACGAACGGTTCCTTTTCCGTTTATAGTATTTTTTATACCCAAACCATGTGCAACTTCAGGAAACATTGTATTTGCAAAAAAGGCGTCAAAAGTAATATATTTACGCTGTTTTTCGTCTATTAATTCGTTAGCAATTGGCACTAAAATTTTATCAAATTTTGCTTGCATTACATTTTTAAGTTGCAACCTTCTTGTTCCTTTTTTAAGTTGTACACGTTCGTCATTAGGCAAATTAATCGCAATGGTTTTTCCACCTGTATTTGCTTCACCACTATAATAAATAGCATCGTACGCATTTAAATCGGATTTTGTTCCTGGTTTTTCGGCTTTATATTTTGCTGCTACTGGCAGATTTTTTTGTAATTCTGGTAAAAAAGTTACAAAATGTGCTAATTTTTTACTCCATTCCATATCTTTAACTAGAACATAACCTTCATAAGCTGCTTTATATCCAAATAACTGATCCTCGTACGTTTCAATAGGTCCAATTACAACGTCCAAATGGTTTGTTTTCATATCCATCCATAACGAATCGCTATTGTAATAATCGTCGTTTAACAACGCTTTTGCTCTAGCTAATAAGTAATTCTTAAATCCTTTATTTTTTGCCAAAGCTGCTGCTTGCATTAAATATTCAGAAGCTTTTAATAATTTTGCTCGGTGTTTTTGACTAAACGCTGTAATTTTAACCGTTCCGTTTTCATCTTTTTCAAGATAGGTATATAAAGAGTCTTTTCCTGTTAAATTTAGTTTTTCAAAATCTTTTTTTGTGATATCTTTCGGATAATAGTTTGCTCCTAAAGGCTTCTCTCCTACTCCTTTTAAAAAGGATTTGTTATCTGCCAACCTATCCCAAGGACCATAATTTATTTTAACAAATTCTTTAACATCGTTATCAGAAATATTTTTTAATAAGCTATCTTTATCACCATAGGTTTGGTACCAAAAAAGGTCATCCATTATTTGTACTGCATTTATTAAAAGCGGAATCATTTTCTTTTCATTATCGGATAATTTAGAAGCATCGGTTGTTAATTTTACCTTAACATATTGGTTTAATTTTTTAGCAATTTTAGTGCTTTCAGAATCGGATTGCATACTTTTTTTAGTGTTTTTAATGGTTTTTTCTGTTGTTTTCTTTTCCTGTTTACAAGAAATTATTAAAAACAAGCTAACAAACAATACAATAATTTTATTCATGATAATTTAATTTACATAAGGATATTTAAACAAAAGTATAAATTCTTTTTAAAATTACTAAAAAGAATTCGTTTATATTTGTAGCTTAACTTTATCCTTATGAAAAAATTTCTTAAAATACTATTGTTATTTCTCCTTATCGGAATTGCCTATTTTAGATTTGCTATTTATCCTAAATTTGATATTATCAGTGGTTTTTCATCAAAAAGTATCGCTTCGCATTTGTTTATTGCAGGTAGAGATCAAGCCTTTACCGAAAAAACAGACAACGATATAAAATCTATGGATTTAGCAAAAAATACGGTGAATTTATCCAAAAAATCCGTTAGTACAACAGTTTATGGTTTAAAAAAACGAACCGCTATTTTTAAAAAAGGACTTGGTGTTATTTTATTACCAGAAAATGTACAATCGTTTCAAACCGCTTATGTACCAAAACGAAGTCTAAAACCTAAAAATCTGCCATATCCTTACGGAAATCTACCTCAAAAAGATACTCTATTCCAAAATATTGACTATAAAAAATTAGCAACAGCAATAGATAATGCATTCACTAAAGAACCAGAAATTAAAAAAACACGTGCTGTTGTAGTAATTTATAAAGATTATATCGTTGCCGAAAAATACAAACAAGGTTTTGATAAAAATTCGATGTTTTTAGGTTGGTCAATGACAAAAAGTATTACTTCTGCCGTTTTAGGAGTACTCGAAAAACAACAAAAAATTACTTTAAACCAAAACCATTTATTTAAAGAATGGGAAAACGACAACCGCAAAAACATTACACTAAAAAATTTACTAAATATGAATTCTGGTTTGGCTTGGCAAGAGGACTACACCAAAATTAGCGACGTTACCAAAATGCTTTTTGTAGATGATGATATGAGTAAATCACAACTAAAAAAACAACTTGTAGGCAAACCAAACGAATCGTGGAACTACTCTAGCGGAACTACCAATATGCTTAGTGGATTTATCAGAAACCAATTTACTTCGCAACAAGCCTATTTAGACTTTTGGTACGATGAACTTATCGATAAAATAGGCATGCATTCTATGTTAATCGAACCTGATTTCTCAGGAAATTATGTTGGTAGTTCGTATGGTTGGGCAACTGCTAGAGATTGGGGAAAATTTGGTTTATTATACCTACACAATGGCAACTGGAACGGCGAACAAATTCTTAACAAATCATGGATTGACTTTACAAGAAAACCTACCAATACTTCTAAAGGCATTTACGGAGGACATTTTTGGCTAAACACAAGTGGCGATTTTCCTGACATACCAAAAAATATGTATTATGCCGATGGTTACCAAGGGCAATTTGTCTATATTTTTCCTAATAAAGATTTGGTAATTGTCCGAACAGGATTAGACGGAAATAAAAAACACCAAAACGTATTGCTAAAAGAAATTTTAGATGCTTTTGCGTTTTAAACAATTCTTAAATTTTAATCACAATGAGCATCCATAGAAAACGAAATAAAAATTTAGGTTTAGCCGAATTAGTAGCTATTGCATTAGGAGGAATGGTTGGTGGAGGAATTTTCACCATACTTGGTGTATCTGTAGCAATGATTGGTAATTTAACACCAATAGCCATAATCATTGGAGGTTTAATCGCCACATTAGCTGCATATTCTTATGTGAAATTAGGTCTATATTATCGAGATGAAGGAGCAACATACTCCTTTTTTAAAAGAACCTATCCTAAATCTCATTTTTCAGCATCTATAATTGGTTGGTTTATTATTTTTGGTTACATCAGTACTTTAGCATTATATGCCTACACGTTTTCTTCGTATGCCATTAGTAGCACCGATTTTGCAGATAATATTTGGATTAGAAAAAGTATTGCAATTGGTGTAATCATTCTTTTTGCTTTAATAAATATCTGGAGTGTTAACGGAATGGGAAAAATAGAAGACCTAATGGTTTACACTAAATTAATTGTTTTAACAATAATATCAGTAGTATTAATGCAACACGGAACAACAGATTTTGACACATTTATAAATAATATGGTTTTAGATGCTGAAAAATCAAGTGTTTTTTCGATAGTAATAGTAGCTTCATTAACTTTTGTCGCCTACGAAGGTTTTCAATTAGTAGTTAATGCAGTAAACGAAATGAATAATCCTGAAAAAAATATTCCAAGAGCAATTTATACTGCAATTAGTCTAGCAATACTAATATATGTTGTAATTTCTCTAGGTGCATTATTTGCTATTCCAACTAAAGAAATTATTAAAAATAAAGAATATGCACTTGCTGCAGGTGCAGGAAATGTCTTAGGAAAACTTGGAACAAATCTCGTTATTTTAGGAGCAATACTAGCAACAAGTAGTGCCATAAGTGGAACTGTTTTTGGTGCATCAAGACAAATGTCAGTAGTTGCAAAAGATGGTTATTTTCCTAAATGGTTGGCAATTCGAAAAAATAATAGTCCACAAAATGCCATCATAGGAATGGCAATTATGTCAAGCATCTTAATTTTAATAGGTGGTCTTGAACTAATACTTGAATTTGGAAGTATTACATTTCTTTTAGTTTCACTATTAATGGCAATTGCTAACTATAAAATAAAGGACAAAACAAATTCCTCAAAATTCATAACCATATTATCCATTATCGGATTAAGTATTGGAGGAATACTTATTTTATACTATGAATTTACAAACAAATGGGAACAAATGATAGCTATAATAATGTTATATATTTTTTTAGCATTTGCTGCTTGGATATATGCAAAAAACAAGAAAAACAATCTTAAATACACATAATTATAGTGGTAAATTTACGAGTTAAATTTCCCTACTAATCACATAATCAACCATCGTAATTAATGATTTTTTATAATCCGAATTTGGATATTTTTCTAAAATTTCTAAAGCCTTTTTTTGATAGGTTTTCATCTTAGAAATGGTATATTCAATTCCACCATTATCCTTTACAAATTTAATAACCTCTTTTACTCGTTTTTTATCTTTATTATGGTTTTTAACCGAATTAATTAGCCATTTTTTATCCTTTTCCGAGCAATTATTTAAAGTGTAAATTAAAGGTAAAGTCATTTTTTGCTCTTTAATATCAATACCAGTTGGTTTACCTATTTTAGCATTAGAATAATCAAATAAATCGTCTTTTATCTGAAAAGCAATTCCGATATATTCGCCAAAACTACGCATTAAATCAATTTCAGACTGCTCTGCTCCTACCGAAGCTGCACCAATACCTGTACACGCAGCAATTAACGTTGCTGTTTTCTGACGGATAATTTCAAAATAAACTGCTTCGGTAATATCTAATTGTCGTGCCTTTTCTATCTGAAGGAGTTCTCCTTCGCTCATTTCACGAACTGCAATAGAAATTAATTTAAGTATATCAAAATCGTCGTTATCAATAGAAAGTAGCAAACCTTTAGACAACAAATAATCACCAACTAAAACTGCAATTTTATTTTTCCAAAGTGCATTTATCGAGAAAAATCCTCGTCTGCGATTACTATCATCAACCACATCATCATGCACCAAAGTTGCAGTATGAATTAGTTCAATTACCGAAGCACCACGATAGGTACGATCAATAACCTTTCCGCCAGAAACCATTTTTGCCACTAAAAACACAAACATCGGACGCATTTGTTTTCCTTTTCGGCGAACAATATAATGCGTAATTCGGTTTAATAATGGCACCTTTGAAACCATAGAATCTTTAAAACGGTTTTCAAAAATTTCCATTTCGGTTAAAATCGGTTGCTTTATTTGTGCTACTATTTTCATTTTTTTTGCTTACAAAATGCTATAAAATTTCCTTTAAACGTTCAATAACGTGTGTATTTTTATCTGCACTTGCCATTTGTTGCAATGTATCTAAATAATTTGATTTTAAATCGTATTTACCAACAGCATCAACAGCTTGAAAACGCACATACGAATTTTTCATATCCAAAGCTTTTGCTACAAACGGAATAATTTTTTCCTTATCGGAAGCATTTACAGGTATATTCATACTGTTTAACAACATTAAACTAGCTAAAAATTCTTTATTACTTCCTGCGTTTTCCACTAAAGTAAGTACCACTTCTGTTGGAATATCTTTTGCTAAACCAAAAATATTTTTAATAAGCGTTTGGCGTTCCGTTTCCTCTCTGGATTTTAAATATTTACCAGCAAAACCCATAACAGCTTCTAGTTTTTCATTTTTTGCAGGAGTTTGTGGTTTTTTTGCTTTATTCTCTTGCTTTGTCCAAGAATCTTTTAAAGCAACTGTTCTATTAAAAATCAAATTATTTTCCGTACTATCAGTATCTACTGTAAAATATCCCAATCGTTGAAATTGAAATGTATCGCCAATTTTAGCAGTTTTTAAACTAGGTTCAAGTAGTGCTTTTTTGTTCACAATTAACGATTTAGGGTTAATAAATTCGATAAAATCTTTCCCTTTATGGCTATCAGGAGCTTCATCTAAAAACAATCTATCATAAATTCTAACCTCAGCATTTATAGCGTGTTTTTTAGAAACCCAATGTAGCGTTCCTTTCACTTTACGCTTACTTGCTTCTGTACCACTTCCACTTAACGAATCTACGTCATAAGTACAATGTATTTCGGTTATGTTTCCGATTTCGTCTTTAAGTACATCATTTGCTTTGATAATGTAGGCGTTTTTTAGTCTAACCTCTCCTCCTAATTTTAAACGGAAATATTTTTTATTTGCCTGTTCTCTAAAATCCTCTTTTTCGATATAAATTTCTTTTGAAAAAGGCACTTTTCTACTTCCAAAACCATCTTGGTAATCGTTATAATTTGCATCGATAAATTCCTCTTTATCCTCAGGATAATTAGTAATCACCAATTTTACAGGATTTAAAACAGCCATAACTCTTGGTGCAGTTTTGTTTAAATCCTCACGAATACAGTATTCTAATAAAGCAACATCCGTAACATTATCTCTTTTAGTAATTCCTGAAATTTCACTAAACTGTACAATGGATTTTGGTGTGTATCCTCGCCTGCGTAAACCAGAAATAGTTGGCATTCTCGGATCGTCCCAACCAGTAACGAAATTTTCTTGTACCAAACGTAATAATTTACGTTTACTCATTATAGTATAACTAAGGTTTCGTCTAGCAAATTCGCGTTGTTTTGGTCGTAAACCATCGGTATAAATCTGATCTAAAAACCAATCGTATAATTCGCGATGTGGTTTAAATTCTAAAGTACAAATGGAATGTGATATTTGTTCGATATAATCAGATTCGCCATGTGTCCAATCGTACATTGGATAAATTTTCCAGTCTGTACCTGTACGATGATGTGCTTTGTGCAAAACACGATACATAATCGGATCTCGCAGTAACATATTGGTATGCTTCATATCAATTTTAGCACGTAAAACGTGAGAACCTTCTGGTAATTCACCATTTTTCATTTGCTCAAATAAAGTGAGGTTTTCAGCAACCGAACGATTTCTATTTGGACTATCCACACCTGGTTCGGTTGGTGTTCCTTTTTGTTTTGCCATTTCGTCGGAAGATAAATCATCTACATAAGCCAAATTATCTTGAATCATTTGAATTGCCCAATCGTATAATTTTTGAAAATAATTAGAAGAGTACAATTCTTTATCCCATTTAAAGCCTAACCATTGAATATCTTTTTTAATAGCATCTACATATTCTTGCTCCTCTTTTGCAGGATTTGTATCATCAAAACGCAAATTTACAGGTGCATTATATTTTAATCCTAATCCGAAATTAAGACAAATAGATGCTGCGTGTCCAATATGTAAATACCCATTTGGTTCAGGAGGGAAACGGAAACGTAGTTTATTTTTATCTAATCCGTTTTTTAAATCCGTTTCTATTATTTGCTCAATAAAGTTGAGTGCTTTTTTTACTTCGCTCATATTTGTATAAAATGAGCGACAAATTTAAACATTTTTAACGTAATGCTTACTTGTAAATTTTATTTAATTAGCAGCTTTTTAATTCTTTTAATCGGACCTGTACATGTGGTTTGATGACAAGCAATACAAGAACGAATAGCAATATTAAAATTCTCTTTTGCATTTTGTTTAGTAGAATTGCCTAAATTTTCAATATTTTGAAGGTATAATTTTGTAAAATTCTGAAAAGATTCGTCATGTTCAAATTGATTGGACAACTCTGCTGTATGTATTTTTTTAAATCTTTTTGGAAAATCTAAAGGCAATTCGCCTTTTTCAATTTGCTTTTTAGAATTTTCTTGAAAAAGAAACATTTCACGCATAAGCTCTGTCATTTCTGACGGTTTATACATTACTAGTTCCTCTTTTTTTTTGGTTTTTAAAATTTCCTTCTTTTCATTTTTTGAATTACAAGAAACAAACAACGAAATTAAAATAATACGTATAGCTATTTTTTTTATCATTTTGCTTATATTATTTCGGGTTTCATCAAAGATGAAACCCGAAATATTTTATTTTAAAAAATTATTCCACCAATAAAACACCATCCGATTCTACTGCAAAAGTAACTTCTTCTTCAGTGATTTTATTAATTTCTTCCTCACTTAAACCTTCATCTTTAGCATAATGACGTAATTGTGCAACAGTTACTACATCTAAATATGCTTTACCATTTACGATAACTTCCTTACCTTGTGCGTTTAAAGGTACGAAAAAACCGTAATCTTTAAAACGAACTAAGGTTTCTTGCTCATCACCTAAATCCAAACGCATCCAACACCCTTTTTTCTTACACGATTTATTAATCTTTGTTTTAAATTTAACAGCAACAGTATCGCCTTTTTTTAATTTTTTAAACGTATTTAAAATTTTGTCTTTGGATACAAAATTGTCTGCTGTAATTTTTTTACCAAAAGAAACTAATTTTTCGGTTTTTACGGTTTCCGTTTCCTTTTTAACTTCTACATTTTTGTTTTCTTTTTTACAAGCAGTAAAACTAAGTACTACTATAAAAATAAAGATAATTTTTTTCATTTTGTTTATTTATATTTGATTAACTGTGCAAAAATACCTTTTATTTTTCATAAATAAATGAGAATTATCAATAATGCCATAATTTTCAAAAACTGTGAAATTTTTACCGTCATTTATTCTTTTATTAAATTTGAATAAAATTTTGTGAAATGACCAAAAAATACCAAAACAAATACCGCATAGCATCCGTCAAGAAAAAAGATATGATTATTCGCAGAATGGTGCATATTTTGTAACAATTGCAACCAAAAACAGCGAATGTTTTCTTAGGAAAATTGCAGGTTAAGATAATCGTGGAGACGTTTTGCAAAACGTCTCCACAACAGAATCACAATTAAGAAACAAAAAAAACGTAAATTCTAATTTAAAAATCTCGTATCTTTGCCTTTCGCTTTAAAATGAACAGATATGAGTATCAATCGCAAAAACAGAGAAGCATTAATATATCACTCCAAACCAAAACCTGGTAAAATAGAAGTTGTTCCGATTAAAAAACACGCATCACAAAGAGATTTATCTTTAGCATATTCGCCAGGTGTTGCAGCTCCTTGTTTGGAAATCAAAGACAAGCCAGACGATGTATATAAATATACTGCAAAAGGTAATTTAGTTGGTGTAATATCTAATGGTACAGCAGTTTTAGGTTTAGGCGATATTGGTCCGTTAGCATCCAAACCTGTTATGGAAGGAAAAGGACTTCTTTTTAAAATTTTTGCTGATATTGATGTTTTTGATATTGAAGTAGATACTATGGATGTTGATAAGTTTATAGAAGCCGTAAAAGCTATCGCTCCGACTTTTGGCGGAATTAACCTCGAAGATATTAAAGCACCTGAAGCTTTTGAAATTGAGCGTCGTTTAAAGGAAGAGTTAGATATTCCTGTTATGCATGATGACCAACATGGTACTGCTATTATTTCTGCGGCAGCTTTAAAAAACGCAGTTGAAATTTCCGAAAAAGATATTTCAAAAGTAAGAGTAGTTATCAGTGGTGCTGGTGCTGCTGCAATTTCTTGTACAAAATTATACCAAAAAATCGGCGTAAAGAACGAAAATATTGTAATGTGCGATAGTAAAGGTGTCATTCGTTCGGATAGAGATAATTTAAGCGAACAAAAATTAGAATTTGCAACCGATAGAAATATTTCTACCTTAACGGAAGCAATGGTAAATGCCGACGTATTTATCGGTTTATCAAAAGGAGGAATTGTAAGTCCTGAAATGCTAAAAACCATGGCTAAAAATCCGATTGTTTTTGCACTTGCAAATCCAGATCCTGAAATTGATTATAAAACTGCTATAAAAACTCGTAAAGATATTATTATGGCAACTGGTCGTTCGGATAATCCAAACCAAGTAAATAATGTACTTGGTTTTCCGTTTATTTTTAGAGGTGCGTTAGATGTTCGTGCAACAGCAATTAACGAAGAAATGAAACTTGCTGCAGTACATGCCTTAGCAAACCTAGCAAAAGAAGCTGTACCAGAACAGGTAAACATTGTTTACGATGAAATTAACCTTACTTTTGGTAAAGATTATATTATTCCGAAACCATTCGATCCTAGATTAATTTATACTATTCCTCCTGCAATTGCAAAAGCAGCTATGGATTCTGGAATTGCTAAAAATCCGATTACAAACTGGACAAAGTACAAAGAGGAATTAATGGAACGACTTGGCACAGGCAACAAGTTAATCCGAATGTTACATAATAGAGCAAAAGCAAATCCTAAAAAAATTATTTTTGCCGAAGCAGACCATTTAGATGTCTTAAAAGCTGCACAAATTGTATTTGAAGAAAGATTAGGAATTCCTATTTTACTTGGTAATAAAGAAATTATAAACGAACTTAGAGAAGAAATAGGCTTTACAGCAGATGTTACTATAATTGATCCAAAAACCAAAGAAGAGAAAAAACGCAGAACTAGATTTGGTGATATTTACTGGAAATCTAGACAGCGTAAAGGTGTAACACGCCTCAACGCAAAAAAAATGATGCGTGAACGTAATTTCTTTGCTGCAATGATGGTTAATGAAGGAGAAGCGGATTGTGTTATAACAGGTTATTCAAGAAATTACGCTAGTATTGTAAAACCAATGTTTGAACTAGTAGGAAAAGCCGATGGTGTGCAACGTATTGCTGCTTGTAATATTATGCTTACTAAAAAAGGACCAATGTTTTTAGCAGATACAACTATTAATATTAATCCAACAGCAGAACACCTTGCTCAAATTACACAAATGACAAGTAATTTGGTAAAACTTTTTGGTTTAAAACCAAATATCGCAATGCTATCGTTTTCAAATTTTGGTTCAACAGAATCTAAAGAAACAGAAAAAATAGACAAAGCTATTTCGTATATCCATAAAAATTATCCAAAAGTAATTGTAGATGGTCCTATTCAAGCAGATTTTGCATTTAACCAAGAAATGTTAAAAGAAAAATTTTCTTTTTCAAAATTAGTTGAAAAAAAACCTAATGTATTGATTTTTCCTAATTTAGACTCTGCAAATATTACTTATAAAATGATGAAAGAGCTATATGCCTCAGAATCTATCGGACCAATTATGCTTGGCTTTAAAAAAGCAGTACATATTTTACAACTAGGTGCTAGTGTTGACGAAATGGTTAATATGGCTGTAATTGCAGCAATTGATGCACAAGAAAGAGAACGGAATAAGTATTAATCCTTTTTGAATTAGACTTTTGAATTAGACTAAAATAAAAATGCAT
>CAYOWM010000014.1:0-12694 GCA_964407635.1 uncultured Flavobacteriaceae bacterium | reverse complement strand
TAAATTCTTTCCAATTTGCTTTAGATTCGTCAGATTCTAAACCAATAGCGAGGGTTGTAATTTCTTTTTTATCGGTTAAAAATTGATTAAATTTTGGTACTTGTTTTAAACAATGCGAACAGGTAGAACTCCAAAATAAAATTATATAGTATTTGTTTTTAGGAAGTGTATATAAACTAAATTTCTTTCCGTAAACATCCCATTTTATGTCTGGTGCTGGTTGTCCGATTGCTGTTTTAAAAAAATCTTGAATCATTAATTTGAATTCCATATCTTGTAATTCAACAGGAAGTTTTGCATAATGATTTTCAAAAACATAATCGACAATTTCTTTATTTTGCTTTTGTGCAAACATAAATGTAATAGATTCAATTACATCTTTTTTTAATAGTGTCTTTTCAATTTTTGCAACAACTCTATCAATGGCTTTTTTGTATAATTCTATTTGTGTTTTTTTATCGCTAGCAATATTAATATACATAATGTAATCAATAATTCTATCCATAAAAAAAGAGGATTTTTTTAATTCGGAATTGTTAAAATCTACAAAATCAAAATAATGTTTTTTAAGTGTATCTAAATACGATTGTGTATTTTTAATTAAGGTTTTAGGATAATAACGATTATTTGCTTTTATATAGTTATAAGCATACATACCTTTAGATGCGGTTTCGTATTTTGCTTGTTTAAACGAAAGGGTTTTTAAGTTTTCTAAATAATTTAATTCTAATTTCTGATTTTCAAGCGGTTCTTTAGTTTTAAAATAAGCAACTTGTAAAGAGTCTAATGTGTTGTGATATTCCGAAATATCATCTAAATATTTTTGATACAGTTTATTTTCTTTAGATTGTTTGAATTTTATTAAAACCGAAGGATAATCAGGATGGAATTCTACATCAATATTTTCGTGATTGTATAAAACATCGGCATACATATTTTTTTTATCATCATATAAAATACGATACATACCTGGTTTTTTTCCTTTCGGAATAACTAATTCAAATTTACCATCTTTAATAGTAGCATTGCTAACATAGGCTTGATGCACACCTTTTAATTGATATAAAATAACCCAAGAATATTCTTTAGCAGGATTCATTATTCCTTTAATAGTATCTTGTGCATTTGCAAAAAACGATGCAAAAACGATACTTAACAATAATAATTTTTTACGCATAATAGTTAATTTATTAAGACTTTTTTCAATAATTATACCAAATCGAATGTACGCAGTAATTTTTTGTAAAAGTATTTATTTTTTTTTGAATACTTTAAAAAACAAACTTTTTAATTTATGTATCTTTGTACAAATTATTAAATTATGATTGTACATTCTTTACCAAATTCTATTTTAAATAATTTTATCGCACAAATTCGCGATGAAAAAATTCAAAAAGATTCGTTACGTTTTAGGCGAAATATTGAACGAATTGGTGAAATTTTAGCTTACGAATTGAGTAAAAAATTAAACTATACTACTAGCGAAATAAAAACACCTTTAGGTACAAAAAATATAAATATTTTAGACGAAAAAATTGTATTGTGTTCCATTTTACGAGCAGGATTACCCTTACATCAAGGTGTTTTAAACTATTTTGACGATGCAGAAAATGCCTTTATTTCGGCATACAGAAAATACAATCCTACTAATCATCAAGAATTTTCTATTGAAGTAGAATATTTTGCTTCGCCATCTTTACAAGATAAAACCTTATTATTAATCGATCCAATGTTAGCAACAGGAAACTCTATGGTTGCCGTATTTGAAGCCTTAAAGAAACATGGAATACCCAAAAAAATACATATCGTTTCCGTAATTGGAGCTGTAGTAGGAATTGAGTATATTGATAAATTTTTTCCAAAAGATACCGAACTTTGGATTTCGGCAATTGACGATAAATTAAACGATAATGGTTACATCATTCCTGGTTTAGGTGATGCAGGTGATTTAGCTTTTGGAAATAAATTGTAAAAAAGAAGGAATTATTTATTACTTTTGCATTAGTTATAACTCAAATAAAAAATATTATAATGACTTTAAGTATTTGGAAAGCGATTGGCGATTTTTGTACAAATGTTTTATTTGCACCGTACGATTTTTTTAGAAACATAAATAATTCTGAGCATTGGTGGTCTGGAAATATAATTAACATTATATTTTTCTTATCAACAGTAGTATTATTTGTTTATTGGTTTGGTCAACTAATAAAATTCAAAAAACAAGGAGCAGAAGATTAATTTATTTTGGGAAGCAAAAATAAATTAAAACGATTTCGTGAAAACGAAACATTTAAAAATGTAATTCAGCCAACTCGTGAAGAGGTTCTAAATGGTTTTGAATGGCAGGGAAAATGGCATACTTTTTTTAAAAATGATAATCCAATTGTATTAGAATTAGGTTGTGGTAAAGGTGAATATACCGTTGCTTTAGCACGAAAAAACAAAAACATTAATTATATTGGTATTGATATTAAAGGAGCTAGGTTTTGGCGTGGAGCAAAAACTGCTTTAGAAGAAAATTTAGATAATGTTGCTTTTATACGAACTCAAATTGAATTAATTGATTTGTGTTTTGCTAAAAATGAAGTTTCTGAAATTTGGATAACCTTTCCTGATCCGCAAATTAAATACAAGCGAACCGTACACCGTTTAACAAATTTAGACTTTTTAAAAAAATACCATACTGTTTTAATTCCTAACGGAACTGTACATCTTAAAACCGATAGCGAATTTTTACATGGATACACTTTAGGTTTGTTACAAGGTTTACATCAAGAAATTTTATATGCTCACCACCACATATACAATAATAAAGAAGCACCTAAAGAAGTTGTTTCGGTACAAACTTTTTACGAAAAACAATATTTAGAAGTTAACAAACCAATAACATACTTAAAATTTAAGTTGCATTTTTAATTTTTATATAAATTTTGAGTAAAGAGAATTCCTTTTTTAAAAAAGTTCATGATGTTGTAAAGCAAATACCTTGTGGTAAGGTTACTACTTATGGCGAAATTGCAAGGTATTTAGGAACACCAAAATCTGCTAGAGTCGTTGGATGGGCAATGAATGCCGTAAAAGGTAACCCAGAAATACCAGCACATAGAGTGGTAAATAAAAACGGATTACTAACTGGTAAGTTTCATTTTGACGGCACAAATCTTATGAAAAATTTATTAGAAAATGAAGGAATTATCATAAAAAATAATAAAATATTTAATTTCAAAGAGGTATTTTGGAAAATTTCTATAAAAAAATGAAAAAATATATTTATTTACAATAAAAAATAATATATTTGCTCTTTAAAACAGTAAAAAACCAAAACTATGAAAGTATTAAAATATGCCTTGTTAGTGATTTTTGCAATTTCTTTTACTAAGATTTATGCACAAAATACTATCGTAAATGGCGAAGTAGGAGTGTATTTAGGACCAACCTTTTTTCAAGGAGATTACGGTGAAGCAGGTAACTCAAAAAGTTCTACCTCAAATGTAGGAGTAGGATTTGGAATAGCCTATGTAATGAATTTTTCCGATTCTAGGTATCGTTCTAATTTTTTCTCAACTTTAGCAGATCATATAAAAGAAAGAGTAGAATTTTCGTATGCAAAAATAAAATTAGATCACAATCCAGTTCCAGTTGTTGATGCCAATCCTGAATACGACAATTTTAAAGCAATGAAAGGCGAAACTAAAATTACAAATTTAGGTTTAATGAGTGAAATTTATATTAGCTCAATATCAAGAAGCCCTTCTAATTTTAAACCATATTTATTAACAGGTATTTCTATGTCTTGGGCAAGTCCTGATATAAATTCATCTATGCCTATACCTTCTGCATATATTACAGGAAATCAAAAAATATTTTTGAAAAAACAATCTTCTTTGTCTTTTTCGTATGGTGTAGGAACACGATACTCTTTAGATAATGTAGATTTAGTTCTTGAAATGAATATGCGTTCTTTCTCATCAGACAGAATAGACGGTTTGGATCCTGAAGTTTCTGGAGATAAAAGTAACGATTCTACGGTTTCTTTTAGATTTGGAGCAGTATTCCATTTAGATAATGGCAGAAGATAATAAAAAAATTAATTATAAAAAAAGGTGAAATCATTAAATGATTTCACCTTTTTTTATACAGTATAAATCCTATTAATAGAACCATAGATTTATTTTATATAATAATTATCATTGATATAGTAAATCTTATTAAATTTGTAACAGAAATTAATCATTAAAACATACATTATGGCTTTTAAATTACCAGAATTAGGTTACGCATACGATGCTTTAGAACCAAATATTGATGCACAAACTATGGAAATTCACCATACAAAGCATCACCAAGGATATACAAACAATCTAAATAATGCAATTGCAGGAACGGATCTTGAAAACAAAACAATAAACGAAATTTTAGAAAATCTAGATATGAATAACGCTGCTGTTAGAAATAATGGTGGAGGATTTTATAACCATAGTTTGTTTTGGACAGTAATGAATCCAAACAATAAAGGTAGATTATCAGGTGAATTAAAAGAAGCTATTGAAAGTACTTTTGGTTCGTTTGATGCTTTTAAAGAGATATTTGCAAAAGCTGCAGGAACAAGATTTGGTTCGGGATGGGCTTGGCTTGTTGTTAAAGATGGAAAATTAGAAGTATGCTCTACGCCAAACCAAGACAATCCTTTAATGCCAAATGTTGGTTGTTCAGGAACACCAATTTTAGGTTTAGATGTTTGGGAACATGCTTATTATCTTAAATTTCAAAACAGAAGACCAGATTATATTCAAGCGTTTTTTAACGTAATTAACTGGAATGAAGTAGAACGTAGATACGCAGAGGCAAAATAAAAATACAGTTTGTAACTTTTAAAAAGTGGATTAAATTATAATTTAATCCACTTTTTTTGTATTTTTAACATAAATTTCATAAAATTGCTATGTTATGAAAAAAATATGTTTGCTATGTTTTAGCTTATCCTACTTGTTTGTTTCTGCTCAAAAAATAAGTATATCACAGTATGCAAAAGATTTAAACCGTTTAAAAAAAGAGCTTTTAAAAAGAAAAACACTATTCAAAAGGTATAAAAAAAATGCTTTTATAAAAGATGTAAATACCTTAGAAAAATCTATATACAATGGTGATACAGCATTTTTTACATTAAAAATCCAATCTATTTTATCTAAATTTAAAGAGTTTAATTTAAAAACCATCTCTAAAAGTAAAGATACTTTGTCTTTTCAAGTAAAAGAATTCCGTAATAAATATTACCTTACCAAAATAAAAAAAGAATATAATTATTTATTGGAAAAAGAACTTGTTGCCATAGATAACATACCTATTTTAGAAGTTAAAAAACGAATGAAAACCATATTTTATTTACCAAATTCTATTTTACTTAATAAAATTACAGCTAAAAAGATAAATAAAACAGCTATTCTATCGTATCTAAATATTTCAAAAAAGGACAGTATTGGTTTAACTTTTATGCTTAAAAATAAAATTAAGCAGACTATTTATCTACACAAAAAAGACATTGTTTTACCAGAAAATATTTCTGAAATACCAATCAAAGCTAAACCATTTTCTGCAAAATATCCTAATAAATGGTTTTGGACATATGGCATTAATTTTGGAAAACAAGTGTATTACAAGCATCGCATTTTATTAAGTAAAGAATATTTTAAAAAGATGCAGGATTCTGTAAAAATTTCAACTTTAAAGTTGGCAAGAAAATATCAAATTTCAATAGAAAAAGTGTACAATTCACCAAATTATGCACCAATTTTAGAAAAAATAGAACAAAAATTTCAAAAAAAACGCTATAAAAAATTAATACTTGATTTTAGAAACAATACTATCGGAAATACCTTTCATTTAAAAGAATTAGTAAAAACTATTAATAATATCAAACGATTACGTAAAAAAAGGAAACTATTTATTTTGGTAAATCATCAAACTAATAACGCTAGTTTACAATATATTTTAACCTTATCTCAAAAATTTAAACCAATTATTATTGGAAATACTTGTATCGGAACTTTAGAAAATTCGGATTTTATTCAGATTTTTAAACTTAAAAACACTAAATTAGAAATTAAAATTCCGAAAAATCATCAAAAAATGTACTCGATAAAAATAGATAAACCTGTTTTTTACTCGTTAAACCACTATAAAAACGGAATAGATTTATCTTTAGAAACTGCTTTAAATTTTAAATAATGAGAAATTATTTATATAAATATTCGGTAATAATTATTTTGAAATTACACGAAAAAAATATAAAAAATCTGTACTTTAGCAAATAATAAATCAACAAAATCTAAATACATGCACGTAGCAATTGCAGGAAACATCGGAGCAGGAAAAACTACTCTAACTAAATTACTAGCAAAACATTACAAATGGAAACCACATTACGAATCGGTAGATGAAAATCCGTATTTAGATGATTTTTATGGCGAAATGGAACGTTGGTCTTTTAACCTGCAAATTTATTTTTTAAACTCTAGATTTCGTCAGATTTTAGAACTTCGCAAAACAGGAAAAGACATTATTCAAGATCGTACTATTTATGAAGATGCACATATTTTTGCTCCGAATTTACACGGAATGGGTTTAATGACTAATCGTGATTTTAGTAATTACTCTTCGCTTTTTGAACTAATGGAAAACCTAGTTACACCACCAGATTTATTGATTTATTTACGTGCCGATATTCAAACCTTAGTTGGTCAAATTCACAAACGAGGCAGAGATTACGAAAACAGTATTAGTATTGATTATTTAAGTAGATTAAACGAACGATACGAAGCTTGGATTACAAATTATGACAAAGGTAACTTGTTAGTTATTGATGTAAATAATCTTGATTTTGTAGAAAATCAAGAGGATTTAGGTGTTATAATTAATAAAATTGATGGCGAAATTAACGGTTTGTTTCAATGATAAAAATAGTTTCTGTAAATATAGCAAAACGACAAAAAATCACTTGGAAAGGTAAAGAACGCTATACAGGAATATTTAAAAAATCCATAAATAATCCTATTTTTTTAGGTAAAAATGATGTTAAGGAAGATGTAGTAATTGATAGAAAATACCATGGAGGAGAAAATATGGCAGTGTATGCTTTTTCTCTAGACCACTATGCATATTTTAAAAAATTATATCCAAATTTAACCTTTGAAAACGGAATGTTTGGTGAAAATTTAACCCTAACTAATTTTAATGAAACAACAATAAAAATTGGCGATACCTTTAAAGTTGGTAATGCTATTATTCAAGTTTCGCAACCAAGATTACCTTGTAGCACTTTAGGTATTCGGTTTAAATCACAAAATATAGTAAAGCAATTTTTACACACAACTTTTTCAGGAAGTTACTTTAGAGTATTACAAGAAGGTACTGTTTTTACTAATAATACCTTTAAATTATTAGATAGAAATGACGATAATTTAACTTTAGCAGAAGTATATTCTTTATTTACAACAAACAAATTAAATACAGTTTTAATTGAAAAAGCTTTAAAAATGACAGATTTATCTATACGATTAAAGGCAGATATTAAACGAAAATTAAAATAAAGACAATAAATCTATAAAAAAAACCCATCCGTATTGCTACGAATGGGAAATTGCTATGAAAAAGAAAAAGTGTTAAATCTTAAAAAATTTAACGATGCAAAGATACATATTTAATTGAAATCAACAAATATTTTTGTTTTTTATTGCGAAATTCTTAAAAAATTTAACACTTTTTTCACTCTTAACTGACGCTTTCGCCGTTATTTACGCTACTTTTTTCAGGTTCTACAAAGGCTAATTTACCATCTTTTGTATCGGTCATTAATATCATTCCTTGGCTTTCTATACCTCTTATTTTTCTAGAATCAAGGTTAATAAGTACCGTAACTTGCTGTCCAATAATACTTTCAGGCGAAAAACTTTCAGCGATTCCGCTTACAATAATTCGTTTATCTATACCAACATCTACCAATAATTTTAATAATTTTTTTGTTTTTGGTACTTTTTCTGCTTCTAAAATAGTTCCAATTCGTATATCTAATTTGGTAAAATCTGTAAAAGAAATGGTTTCTTTTTGAGGTAAAACTGCTTTATTTTCTTGTTCATTTTTCTTTTTTGTAGCCTCTAATTTTGCGATTTGTTGTGCAATATCTGCATCTTCAACCTTAGAAAACAACAATTCTGCTTTGTTTATTTGATGATTTGTTGCTAATAAAACAGATTTATTTGTAACATCATTCCACTTTAAACTTTCTGTAATGTTTAAAATATTTTTAAGTTTTGTTGCCGTAAATGGTAAAAAAGGCTCGGTTAAAACACTTAACGAACTTGCAATTTGTAAAGCAACATACATAATAGTCTTGGTTCGTTCAGCATCTATTTTTATTTTTTTCCAAGGCTCTTCATCTGCTAAATATTTATTTCCTAAACGTGCCACTTGCATCATTTCGCTTAGTGCTTCTCTAAAACGATAACGGGTAATAGACTTACTTATTCGTTTCGGAAACAATCTTAACGTTTCTAAAGTTTGGTTATCTATATCTAAAAATTCGTTTGGTTTTGGTACAATTCCGTTGTAATATTTGTTGGTTAAAACTACAACTCTATTTATAAAATTACCTAAAATAGCAACCAATTCGTTGTTATTTCGTGCTTGAAAATCTTTCCAAGTAAAATCATTATCTTTTGTTTCAGGAGCATTTGCGGTTAAAACATAACGCAAAACATCTTGTTTGTTTGGAAAATCTTGCAAGTATTCGTGTAACCAAACTGCCCAGTTTTTTGAAGTAGAAATTTTATTTCCTTCTAAATTTAAAAATTCGTTTGCAGGAACATTTTCTGGTAAAATATAACTGCCTTCTGCTTTAAGCATTACAGGAAATATAATACAATGAAATACAATGTTGTCTTTACCTATAAAATGAACCAATTTAGTATCTGTATCTTTCCAATATGGTTCCCAATTTTTACCTGTTTTTTCTGCCCATTCTTTAGTTGCCGAAATATATCCTATTGGTGCATCAAACCAAACATATAGTACTTTTCCTTCTGCACCTTTTACAGGTACAGGAATTCCCCAATCTAAATCTCTAGTTACTGCTCGTGGTTTTAAACCATCGTCTAACCAAGATTTTACTTGACCCAAAACGTTTGTCTTCCAATCGTTTTTGTGTCCATCAACAATCCATTCTCTAAGCCAAGATTCGTATTTATCTAAAGGTAAATACCAATGTTTTGTTTCCTTTAAGGAAGGCTTATTGCCAGTAATTGCCGATTTTGGATTAATCAAATCAATTGCATTATGACTTGTACCACATTTTTCGCATTGATCGCCATAGCTTTCGTCATTACCACATTTTGGACAAGTACCAATTACAAATCGGTCTGCAAGATATTGGTTTGCTACTTTATCGTATAACTGCTCAGAAGTTTCTTCTAAAAATTTACCATCTTCGTATAATTTTTTAAAAAAATCAGAGGCTGTTTTATGATGAATTTTAGCAGAAGTACGTGAATAATTATCAAATGAAATTCCAAAATCAGAAAACGAATCTTTAATAATTTTATGGTATTTATCTACTACTTGTTGTGGTGTAATTCCTTCTTTTTTAGCACGTAAGGTAATCGGAACACCATGTTCATCGCTTCCGCAAACAAATAAAACATCGTTATTGGTTAGTCGCAAAAATCGTGCATATATATCTGCAGGAACGTAAACTCCTGCTAAATGACCAATATGAACTGCTCCGTTTGTATATGGTAATGCTGCAGTTATGGTATATTTTTGTTTCTTATTTAAATTCATTTTTTAAAATTTTATGCAAAAATACGTTTTTGAAAAGAAGTTAACGGCAAAATTTTACGGATTAAATGGTTTTTACTAAAAATATGTATAGTTTTTACTTAATTTTGACTTTTTGAATCCTATTTTCTAAAAAACAAATGAAAAAATTAAAAAACAGCGAACTTAATCGTTTGGATATTCCGTCTTTTAAAGAAAAAGAAAAGACAGCTTTGGTAATTATTTTGGATAATATCCGAAGTTTAAACAATATTGGTTCGGTTTTTAGAACTAGTGATGCTTTTTTAATTGAAAAAATTTATTTATGTGGAATTACAGCAAAACCGCCACACAAAGATATTCATAAAACTGCACTTGGTGCAACAGAATCCGTTGCTTGGGAATATGTAGAAAACACTTTAGAATTGGTACAAAATTTACAAAAAAACGGATATATCACAGTAAGTATCGAACAAGCAGATAATAGCATAAAATTACAAAATTTTACTATCGACAAAGCAAAAAAATATGCCATTATTATGGGAAATGAAGTAAAAGGTGTGCAACAAGAAGTAGTTTCGGCAAGTGATTTTTGCGTTGAAATTCCGCAATTTGGTACAAAACATTCGTTAAATATCTCCGTTACTACAGGGATTGTAATTTGGGATTTATTTAAAAAATTTAGATGGAACGATTAACCCAAAAAATTAACCATTATACTATTTTTTAATATCTAAAAATCATAAAAACAACAGTTTAAATTATGTTTTTTTAATTATAAAACATCCAAATTTAAGGGAGTTTGAAAGTATCTTTATTCATCTGTTACATTTCAAAACCCTTGAAATGTAGCAGATGAATAATAGCACAAACATCTAACAAAATGCTTTTAATTTTTAAAAACAGTAGGTTGAAAAAAGGGTCTAGTCTCAGTTTGAAATTAAAAATTAGTCAATTAATTCCAATTCCAAAAAGGAGTATTTCTGAAAATCCAAAAAGCAACAATGATTATAAAGACTATCCAAACAGCTTTAGTTCCGTAAAGTATTCCGTGCCATTTTTGTTGCTTTGGTGTTTTTATTTTTTTTAAATCAAAAAATGCACCTAAAACTAAATATGGAATAAATAAAACAAGTATTAGGTTGTAATACATTGCTTGTTTTATATCTAAATTTAGTAACGCATGTACTGCTCGTTGCGAACCGCAACCAGCACACTTATATCCTGTAGCTTGTAAAACAGGACATTTAGGAAAATAATTGCTATTACTAGGATTGTAATTTTTATAAACAAAAAACACAACTACTAAAATAATAGCAAGTATAGTCCATTTTATTATCGCAAAGCGATTAGTATTGTTCGGATGCTGCTGCTGCAATGGCTCCTCCTCCGATAATTACAATAAAAATAATGTAAAGCACAACAACTGCTAAACCTGCAAAAAAGCCATATTTTACCCATTTTTTAGCTTCTTCAGATGCTTTTTGCGATCCTGCAACATCACCTGCTTCGTATTTTGAAGTTACATTAGAGGCATTAATAATTCCTACAATCCCTAAAGGTAAGCAACAAAACAAAGTTACTAAGATAGATTCGACAAGCCATGTTTTTGGCATTGTTTCATTAGTTCCATTTTCTGTTGTTTGTGTAAAGTTTACTTGATTTTCCATAATTTAATAAAGTTTTGGTTATTATTTTATACTGTTTTTTGTACCACTTCAAAAACTTGTTGGTCTTCGCATTTTAAAGTTTTGTGTGGATATTTTAAAATTAAAGCATAATCGTGTGTTGCCATTAAAATACTTTTACCACTTTGGTGTATTTCGTGTAGTACATCCATTATTTCCATAGAAGTTCTCGGATCTAAATTACCAGTTGGTTCATCGGCAATAATTAATTCAGGATCGTTTAATAAAGCTCTTGCAATGGCAATACGTTGCTGTTCTCCTCCTGAAATTTGATATGGCATTTTTTGCATAGTATGCTGCATATTAACCTTACTTAAAACTTCTTCTATTTTAGCTTTCATATTATTGCGATCGCTCCAACCAGTTGCACGTAAAACAAAGCGTAAGTTTTCAAAAATGTTTCTATCGGTTAATAATTTAAAATCTTGAAAAACGATTCCTATTTTTCTCCGTAAAAACGGAATTTCTTTGTCTTTCAGTTTCGTTAAATCGTATCCTACAATATTTCCCGAACCTTTTACAAGTGGTAAATCACCATAAAGTGTTTTTATTAAACTACTTTTACCAGAACCAGTTTTGCCAATTAGATAAACAAATTCGCCTTTAGTTAAAGCAACAGAAACGTTGTTTAATATCTGCCTTTCTCGTTGGTAAATATTTGCCGATTGTAGTTCTAAAATATTTGAATGCATTTTTTTACTTTCTAAAGTAACAAAAGTAAGAAATTACTAGATAACGGAATGCTAAATAGCTAAATTTATTGATATATGTAATAAAAACGCTGGTTATTAAATAAATTGTAGATTTGTTGTGCTTAGGTTATAAATTCATTAGAATGAGAAAATTGGTTTTTTTAGTATTTGTTTTTGGTTGTGTATTTTTTTCTTTTTCACAAAACACTTGGCAAGAAGCTAGTAAAAAAGAGATTCTATATCTATTTTAGTTATAAAAAAGCAATCGAATTGGCTAAGGATGCGCCATAAAACACCGCAAAAGCAATTAAGGTAGATTTAAAATCTTAAAAAAGTAGAATTAAAACATCCGTATTTTTGGGCAGGATTTGTGCTCTTGACTTTGACAGAATATTCAATAAAAATCAATTTTTAAACATAAAAACCCAATAAAATCAAGGGTTTGTTGTTTTGATTCAATTTTGTCTGTGGTGCGAAAATATTTGTTTATATCGTTTTTTTGCCTTT
>CAYOWM010000013.1:0-12743 GCA_964407635.1 uncultured Flavobacteriaceae bacterium | reverse complement strand
TATTCAAATCATCAAAAACCTGAATTCCTTCAATATTACTTGCTGCGTGATAGCCACGTGTAATACTTTTATTACGGACTTGTATGGTATAATAAATTTGATAATATCCTTCAGATGTGTAGCCTTGATTACAACTATATACGCTTACGGTTTCTAATAAGCTACCATCCATTTCAACAGTTAAATATAATACCGTTGTTGTGGTATCTGTTCCGTCAGAAACAGTATAAAAAATATCTGGAACATAACCATCATAACCATTTGCAGGAACAAAAGTATAACTTCCATCTGCATTTATGGTTATAGAACCTTCGGCTAATACTGCGGTAGTACCTGCGTTATAAGATGTTCCGTTTACAAAAAATTGCGTTACAGTTATTGTATCGCCATCTGCATCGGAATCATTTGCCAAAACACCTGGAGCAACAACGGTTAACGTAGTGTTAAAATCTGCTGTGTTTACGTCGTAAACAACACTTGGTGGTGTGTTGATTTGTGCAAAAAGTTGCATGGATATAATGCAAAAAAATAGAACTAATAAGTTGCTTCTCTGTACTCTTATTTTCATAACCTTGTAAGTTGTTATTCTACAAAACGAAATAAATCATTTTATAATAAATTGTTAATTGCGAGGGAACGTACAAAACTAACAATAATCTTGTAACTATATTGTATTTTTTGTTACATATTTTTTTACAGATCTAAAAATTATTTTGCCTTTGCTCAATAATTTCTGCGGCAATGCTAATTGCTATTTCTTCTGGTGTTTGACTTTTAATTGAAATACCTATTGGTGCATGAATAGTATCTAATTTTTCTTGTGATACACTTTCGTTAAGCAAAGAAGTAAACATAATTTTAATTTTTTCTTTACTTCCTAAAACACCTAAATAAAAAAAATCGGAATTAATTAATTTGGATAAAACCAATTTGTCTTCGGTATATTTATTGGTCATCAATGCAATGAAATTTTGCGAATTACTTGGTATATAATCTAAAATATTTTCATACGAAATAATATGTTTTTCATCTACAAACTCATTTGATTTAAATGTGTTTAGATTTTTACGATTATCAAAAAGTATTACTCTAAAATTTAAGAATTTTAATATTTTAGAAGTCGCTAAAGCAACATGACCTGCTCCTACTAAATAAAACGTTTCTACAAATCCTATTTGCTCGGTAAATTGCCATTTTTTTTCAGATTCGAATTTGAAATAATATTTTTTAGTTACTTCTCTTGGTTCAAAAGTAATGGAATTTGCGGTTATTTTTAATATTCCTTTTGTTTTAGACTCCACACAAGAAACAAGATTATTCAACAGTGGTAACTCGTTATTTGTTAATGGCACAAAAACATTTTTTTGCCTTCCTGAACAAATCATACCAGAACTATTTTTATCTTTTTTTGTGTGTACTTGTTCTAACAATTCGGTTTTTAAATTGTTATTTTGGAGTTGCTTTTTTAAACGTTCTACAATTTTATACTCCATTACGCCTCCTCCTATTGAACCTGACATATCACCATCTGCTGCAACAAACATTTTAAATCCGATTCTCCCAGGAGAGCTTCCTGAATTTTCTACAACAAGCAACAAATAAACAGCTATGTTATTTTTAAGTTTGGTTTGTATTTTTGTCCAGAAATTTTTCATTTTTTTAATTGAATAACGTTTCACTCATTGCATAATAAATAGCCATTAATCCAGAAAATATG
Source organism: uncultured Flavobacteriaceae bacterium (assembly GCA_964407635.1). Lineage (GTDB taxonomy): Bacteria > Bacteroidota > Bacteroidia > Flavobacteriales > Flavobacteriaceae > S010-17. Next base: position 11,026 of record CAYOWM010000013.1, on the reverse strand, counting down.
GCACTTGCCATAAAACGCCAATCTAATTTTATTTTATTCTGAATGATATAATTAGCAATAATAGATATCGGAATATTTACTAAAAAAGACCAAAATGCGATTTGTAACAATCCAAAATTTATGCTATCGTATTTTTGTGAAAATAATTTTATAAAAAATAAATGCCTTGCAATCCATAACGGATTAAAATACAAAATTGCAAGTGCTGTTTTTTGTATGGTTTTTTTTATACCAATTGTATTTTTTGTTTTTTTATCTATCCAAGCAAAATAATTTGGTATTTCGTATGCATAAAATGTTGCACCGATTAGCATCATTCCTAACAGTCTTGTTACTTGAAATTCGTGTAATAACAACGAAGCAATTGTATCACCAACAGCATAAATAATTGCTCCTTTTAAAATATTTTTCTTGTTGTACAAAGCGTCTATTCGTATAATGCCATTAGCACTTTTTCTGGTGTAAAAGGCGAATGAAATTTAAGTTTATAATTTTTATTAAACGCTTTTACTGCGTTTTGAATAGCAAAATACGTTCCTATTCCGTACATTAAAGGAGGTTCGCCAACTGCTTTAGACTTTAATATTGCTAAATCGTTTCCTTGTGTTTCTAAAGGTAAAATTTCAATAGTTTTGGGTACGGAAAAAACATCTGGCACTTTATAGGTTGACAAAGTACTAGATAATAATCTACCAGAATCGTCGTATGCAATTTCCTCTAAAGTCATCCAGCCAATACCTTGAACTAAAGCTCCTTCTACTTGACCAATATCAATTCCTAAATTCATACTTTTACCAAAATCGTGTACAATTTGCACCTTATCTATTTGGTAAGTTCCGCGAATACAATCTACGGTTACTTGTGTTATTGCGGTTCCGTAAACGTGATACGCAAATGGATGTCCTTTTTCTTTGGTTTTATCAAAATGAATTTCTGGTGTTGCATAATGTGCATTTTCCGATAAGGAAACACGTTCTAACATTGCTTGTGCAACTACATCATACCATGATAAATTGGATTTTTTTTCTGCAATAAATATATGATTCTCTTTAAAAGAAAGGTTTTCTATATTTTGAGAAAGCATTTTTGCTGCGACAATTTTTAATCTATTTTTTAAAGCATTACAAGCCATCAAAACTGCTTTTCCGTTTAAATCTGCTGTAGCACTTGCTGCAGTTGGCGATGTATTTGCTACACGTGTGGTGTTAGTAGTTTCTAATTTAACCATATTTGGCGTTACACCAAGTGTTTGCTGTGCCACTTGTAACATTTTTGTATTAACGGATTGTCCCATTTCAACAGCACCTGTACTGACACCAACGCTTCCGTCTTGGTAAATATGTACCAAAGCTCTTGCGTGATTCATTGGTGTATTGGTAAAGGAAATTCCAAAAGTTATTGGCATTACAGAAACCCCTTTTTTTAAAGTGGAATTGTTTGCGTTAAATTCTGCAATTTCTTTTTCAATTTTAGTATAATTAAATTTTTGAAACGCAGTATTCCAAGTATTTTCAGCTTCCACTTTAGTGGCAATTTGTCCGAAAGAAAACACATCATTTTCTTGAAATAAATTTGCTTTTTGAATAGTTGCTTTATCCATTTTAAGTTCGTATGCTGCTTTAGCAATTGCCGATTCGATTACGAACATTCCTTGTGGACCACCAAAACCTCTAAAAGCAGTATTTGGAGGTAAGTTTGTTTTACAACTTAAAACGGTTGTACGAACATTTGGTATAAAATAACTATTTGTTGCATGAAATAAAGTTCGTTCTGCAATTGCAGGAGATAAATCTGCTGCTGCTCCTGAATTTTGCAAAAATTCAACTTGAAAGGCTTTAATTTTTAGATTTTTATCCAATCCTATTTTAAAAGTAGATTCGTAAGGATGTCGTTTACCAGTCATTTTTAAATCGTCGTGTCGATTTAAAATATATTTTACTGGTTTTTTAAGATGTTGCACTGCAACTGCAGCCATAACTGCCCAAGGCGTTGCTTGATCCTCTTTTCCACCAAAACCACCTCCAAGACGAATAACTTCCAGTTCGATTTTATGCATCGGAATTCCTAGTACACGAGCAACTGTTTTTTGCACTTGTGTTGGTCCTTGTGTAGAGGAAGTTATTTTTATATTGCCATTTTCTAACGGAACAGCATAGCAACCTTGCGTTTCTAAATACAAGTGCTCTTGACCGTTACTAAAGGTTTCTCCCTCAAAAATATAATCGCAATTTTTAAAGGCTTTTTGAGTATTACCTAAATTAAAACTTCGTGGAGCATTGATAAACTTTCCTTTTTCTTTGGCTTGTTTCGCTGTGGTAATAACTGGTAGTTCGGCAATTTCTAGTTCAATTAGGCTTCGTGCTTTTTTTGCTATTGCTTCGGTTTTTGCAACGATAAAAGCTATTGGTTGTCCTTGAAAATGCACCTCTTTTTCTGCCCAAAGTTCCTCATCTGGAATAATACCTCCAATTTGATTTTCGCCTAAAATATCTTTGTATGTAAAAATTTTGATAACACCTAAAACGGCTTCCGCTTTAGCGTAAGTAACCGAAATAATTTTCCCGTGTGCTTTAGGACTGCAAAAAGGCAAACCATAAAGCGTATCTTTTCGAGTCATTATATCATCTACAAACAATGATTCGCCTCTAAGATGCGTGTAAGAATCTATATTTTTCATACTAATTTTTCTAATTTAATTTGCGGAAATAATGCTACAAAATGAGCAAAAAATAGTTGTCTTGCTAACAGTCTTTTGTAGGATATTGTTCCTCTTACATCGGCAATTGGACTAATTTCGGATTGTAAAATTTGTACTGCTTCTTGTATGTTTTTTTCGGAAACATTTTTTCCCACTAAAAAATCACTTGTTTTTTCTAAATATTTAGGTGTTGCAGCAACTCCTCCAACAGAAAAATGTGCTTTTAAAATTGTAGTGTTTTCAATTTCTATACTACAAGCTGCATTGACACTTGCTATATCTAAATGGGTACGTTTACTTACTTTTTCGAAATTAAAAAGCGTGTTTTCTGTTAAAACAGGAAAGCTAATTGCCGTAATCAACTCCTCTTTTTGTAAATCGTATTTTTTATACTCTTGATGAAATTCTTTAAATGGTATTTTTCGTTCGTTTTTAGTTTTTACATTTTGAATATGTAAGGTTGCATCTAACGCCAAAAAAAAGATAGACATATCACCAATTGGCGAAGCGTTTACAAAATTTCCTGCTAACGTTCCCATATTTCGGATTTGTTCAGAGGAAACCAATTTTAAAAACGTTTTTAAATTCGGTATTATCTGCTGTAATTCGGCATTTTGAACCATTTCGGAAACCGTAGTACTTGCTCCTATTTTACAAACACCATTTTCTACGGAAATCCCTTTTAATTCTGGTAAATTTGCCACTAAGCTAACTTCTTTTTCGGATAAATTATCGGCATATCGTACGTATAAATCCGTTCCGTTTGCTACAATTGTTTCGGAAAAATCTATTTCTGTAAATTTTGAGTTAATTAATACTAATTTATTAGGAATTTCGGTAAAATATGCAGGAATAAATTCTTGTTTAATCAAATCTGAAATAGAACTTGAACCTACTTTTTCTACAACTTGATTTGCTGCTTTTTCGATAGATTTATAACCTGTACAACGACAAATATTTCCGCTTATAGCATCAATTTGATTAGTTTCAGAACAACAGGAATTCATAGCATATCCTGTTAAAGAAACCACAAAACCAGGTGTGCAAAATCCGCATTGTGTAGCAAAATTTTCTGCCATTGCATCTTGTACAATGTTCAGTTTTTTTTCAAGATTAATACCTTCAATAGTAACGATATGCTTTCCGTGAGCGTTGCCTAAAGGCGAAATACACGAAGTTATGCTTTTATACTGTACTTTTTGGTTGTGTAATGTACCTACTAAAACGGTACAAGCACCACAATCTCCTTCTCTACATCCGATTTTTGTTCCTTTAAGTTCTTGATTTTCACGAATAAAATCTACTAAGGTCATACCAGTTTTCGCCTCAGTTTTGATGTGTTGGTTATTTAAAATAAATTCTATCATACGTAACGGCTAAAGTACAAAATAGTAATGGCAATTAGTTTATTTTATGAGAAAAAAATAACGTAAAACTATAGGTTATGAAATCATATTTATAAATTCATTTTCTGAAATTATTTTAATCCCTAAGGTTTCGGCTTTTACCTTTTTTGCTGGTCCCATTTTGTCTCCTGCAATTAAAAAATTGGTTTTTTTAGATAAAGAACCTACATTTTTACCACCATTTTCCTCAATAGTTTTCTTTAAATCGTTTCGTGAAAATTTTTCAAAAACTCCTGAAACTACAAAGGACATACCATTTAATTTGTCTGAAACAGAAGTGTCATCCTCTACAATTTGAAATTGTAAACCTTTTTCTTTTAATCTATTTAAAATGGAAATACTTGTTGGTTCGCTAAAGAAGTTTAGAATGCTATTTGCTATTCGTTCGCCAATTTCATCAACAGCAATTAAGGTTTCCAAATTGGCTTGTGTTAAGGCATCTATATTTTTAAAATGTTTTGCTAGTTTTTTAGAAACTGTTGCTCCTACAAATCTAATTCCTAATGCAAACAACACTTTTTCGAAAGGCATTTGTTTGGATTTTTCAATTCCTTCGATCATATTTTTAGCAGATTTTTCTGCCATTCGTTCTAATGGTAAAATATCTGCAATGGTTAAATCGTACAAATCGGCATAATTTAAAATTAAATCTGCATCGTATAAAAGTTCTACGGTTTCATCGCCAATTCCGTCAATATTCATTGCTTTTCTGCTTATAAAATGCTGAATTCTACCTATAATTTGTGGTTTACATCCAAATTCGTTTGGGCAATAATGATGAGCTTCGCCTTCTTTTCTAACCAAAGGCGAATTACACGCTGGACAGTTTTCTAAAAATTTAGTTTTAACCGAATCTTTTGGTCTTTTTGTAAAATCTACGGCAATAATTTTAGGAATTATTTCGCCTCCTTTTTCAACAAAAACGGTATCATTTATACGAATATCTAATTTTTCAATTTGGTCTGCATTGTGTAAGGATGCTCTTTTTACAATAGTTCCTGCTAATGAAACTGGTTTTAAATTTGCAACAGGAGTTACTGCTCCTGTACGACCAATTTGGTAATCAATAGAGAGTAATTTTGTAGCAACTTGTTCTGCTTTAAATTTATATGCAATTGCCCATCTTGGCGATTTGGATGTAAATCCTAGTTCGTTTTGAAAGTGCAAATTATTCACTTTAATTACAATGCCATCGGTTTCGTATGGTAAATCAAAGCGATCGGTATTCCATTTATGGATAAAAGTAAAAACTTCTTGCATAGAAGCACATTGCACCATTTCGGATGGAATTTTAAAGCCAAATTTTCTAGCCTCTTGCAAAATTTCAAAATGCGATTTGTACTTTGTAGAATCCGTTACAATTTGGTACAATAAGCAATCTAACGGACGCTTTGCTACTTCAGCACTATCTTTTAATTTAAGGCTTCCACTAGCGGTGTTTCTTGGATTTCGGTAGGCTTCCTCGCCATTTTTTAGACGTTCTGCATTCATTTTTTCAAAGCCGTCAAGCGGAAGAATAATCTCGCCACGAATTTCAAAATCGTTTAAAAATCCATCGTTAATTAGTAACGGAATGGATTTAATAGTTTTGATATTTGCCGTTACATCATCGCCTTTAAAACCATCTCCACGTGTAACTGCTGAAACTAATTTTCGGTTTTTATAGGTTAAATTTATTGATGCTCCATCGTATTTTAACTCGCAAGTATAGGTAAGTTTTTCAACACCTAAATTCTTTTTTACACGATTTTCCCAATCGTACAAATCCTCTTGCGAATACGAATTATCTAAGGAATACATTCGGTTGGTATGTGTTACATTTTTAAAATTTTCGGTTATTTCACCTCCAACACGTTGAGTTGGTGAATTTTCGGAAAAATATTCAGGATGTTTTAATTCTAAAGCTTCTAATTCTTTTAATTTTAAATCAAATTCATAATCGGATATTGTTGGTTTATCCAATACGTAATAATTATGATTGTGTTTGCGTAATTCTGCTCGTAAGGTTTCTATTTTTTCTTTAATGGAAAATGACATCTATTTATTTTTGCTACGAAATTACATTTTTTTAAAATAATACAAATAAATATGTAGTAACTTTGTAAGAAAATATTACTAATTTATGCAAAGAAATTCCATTTTAGAATTAAACGATGTAAGTATTGGCTATTTTCAGAAAAAGAAAAAGCATCTTATTTTAAAAAATATTACTACTTGGGTAAGAGATGCTAAATTTATTGCTTTAGTTGGTAAAAATGGCGTTGGAAAATCTACTTTGTTGCGTAGTATTTCAAAAGTACAACCTATATTAAACGGTACAATAAAAATTCAAGATAAAAACATTGAAAACTTAAGTGCTTTAGAGTTGTCCAAACAATTAAGTATTGTATTATCCGAAAGAATTCCGCCAAGTAATTTTACCGTTTATGAAATTATTGCCTTAGGCAGACAAGCATACACCAATTGGATTGGAAAATTGACTAAAAAAGATACTCAAATTATAGAAAATGCAATAGATTTATGTGCAATTAAGCATTTAAAACACAAAAAAATAGACGAACTTAGTGATGGTCAATATCAAAAAGTATTGATTGCACGTGCTATTGCTCAAGATACAACTATTATTTTATTAGACGAACCAACGGCTCATTTAGATATTGAAAATAAGATTGAAATTTTTTATCTTTTGCATAAATTGGTAAAAACGCAACAAAAAACGATATTGATATCCTCACACGAAATACAGCTTTGCTTAAAATATGTCGATGACTTATGGATTTTATCGGAAAAAAATTTTATTGCTAAACCAAAAAAAATAGTGTTAGAACAACAATTGTTAAATAGTGTATTTTCATCAAAATACGTTCAGTTTGATGCAGAATTTAGATTGAAATAATATGTTTATTATCTTTGAAGTTGACGTTTTAGTTTTTCCTCTTTAGTTATTCGTTTATATTTTGGTTTTTCAATATATTTTGAATCTATTAGAAAATTTTCTTTTTGTAACTCAATAAGTTCTTCATTTGTAAAATATTTAACTATTTTTTCCATTAAATGTGGTTTTTTCTTTCTAGCATATGTCCAAAAATACAATCCTGGAAATTCACTCTGAACAGGTACCCAAAGGCCATTTGGATTTAAAGTTTTATCATATCTATATTTTTTCCAAACGGCAACTTTTTTACGGTAACCATCTCTTTTTTTCCATCTTCTAACATCGCCAAATTTTTCTTTCCAAACTTTTACTAATTTCTTTTTTAGTTCTTTATCAAAAAGATTTTTTTTAGGAAGAATATAACTATTAAACCTTGTTATATAAGCAATTTTAACAGGATTTTCATCGTTTTCTAAATCGTGTATATATTTTTCAAGGTAATCGTTTGGCGAAGTTTTGTTGTGGTACTTATATAAAAAACCAACCTCTTCAATTTTCTTTACAATATCTTGGTTACTACGTCTTTTTGCACGAACCAAAAAACTACCTAATTTATATCCTTTGTAAGTAAATCCGTGGTTCATTGCCACTTTAATATTTCTATCTAATGCTTCTTTTAATAAATACAACCAAACATCATCTGAAATATGTTCTACTTTTTTATTTGTCATAATTTTATAAATTATAATTTGTTTACTACTATGTTATTTATCCTAAAACTAGTTTTACTAATTTCTATTTCCAAAAATAGCAGAACCAACACGTATCATCGTACTGCCGCAATCTATTGCTATTTTATAATCGCCACTCATACCAATTGAAAGGGTATCTAGCAAAACATTGTTAAAATTCTTTTTTGTTTTTAGTTTATCAAAAAAAGACTTTAACGATGTGAATTCTGCTTTTATTTGACTTGTATTTTCGGTAAAAGTTGCCATTCCCATCAAGCCAGAAATTTTTATATTTTTTAAGATTTTTAGTTCTTCCGAATTTAAAATTTGTTCAATTTCATTAAAACTTAAACCAAATTTTGTTTCCTCTTTTGCAATCTTAACTTGCAACAAGCACGAAATAATTCTATTGCATTTTTTTGCTTGTTTATCAATTTCTTTTAGTGTTTTAAAGCTATCTACACCATGAATTAACGAAACAAACGAAGCCATATATTTTATTTTATTTCGTTGTAAATGACCAATCATATGCCATTGTATATCTTTTGGCAAGGATTCGTGTTTTGTAAGCATTTCTTGCACTTTATTCTCTCCAAAAACTCGCTGACCTGCTTGATATGCTTCTAAAATATCCGATTTTGGTTTTGTTTTTGAAACCGCAACCAAAACTACCTTTTTAGGAATATTTTTTTTTATTGTACTTATATTTTCTTGTACACTCATAAACTCTTTTACATTCTACGATACGAGCCAAAAGTAAGCAAAAAAAATTACTCAAGCATATAATATTATCTTTTTTTATTTTTATAAATCATGTCGTTTTTTATTTGGTGAATATCCAAACTCTGTCTTAAATGCTTTACTGAACCAACTAGGATTGTTAAAGCCAGTTTTATAACCTATTTCAGCACTACTTAATTCGGTTGTTTCGAGTAATTCTTTTGCCTTTTTCAAGCGAATTTTTCTAATAAAAATTGCGGTTGAAGTATTGGTTAATGCTTTTAGTTTTCGGTATAATTGCGATTCGCTTAAAAATAATTTATCACTTAGTGCTGCTGCATTAAAATTTTCATTTTCAATATTTTCATTTATTAGTTTAATAATATCGCTAATAAAATTATCATTTATATCTGTATTTTCTTGATTACTATTATTTATTTCTGCTTTTGGCGTTTTATTTTCAGAAATTTCCAAAGAGCTAATGTCTTTATATTTAAGCTGTAAGGTCTTTCGTATAGCAATTAGGCGTTCCATTCGTATAAGCAATTCTGTTTTATTAAAAGGCTTAGTAAGATATGCGTCTGCACCAAGTTTTAAACCAGAAAGTTTGTCATCTTCGGCAGTTTTTGCAGTAAGTAATATTACAGGAATGTGGTTTGTTTTGATATCCTCTTTTATTTCTTGACACAATTCAAATCCGTTTTTCTTTGGCATCATAATATCACTGACAATAATATCAGGAATGTGCTTTAGAGCTAATTCTACACCAAGCATACCATTATTAGCATATAAAATTTGATATTTTTCGGACAAGCACATTTTTATGTAAGTAGCAACATCTTGATTATCTTCTACAATTAAGCAAATTGGTAGGTCTATATCTAAATTTGGTTCTAAAATTGGTTTTAATTTTTTTGTGTTAGATTTTGGTTTTTCTACGTTTTTTTGATTTTCAATTGGAGCTTCATTTTTAATTGGCAGTAGTACGGTTAATTTTGTACCTTTGTTTTGCTCACTTTCTACCTTTATTTCGCCTTGCATTAGTTTTACCAATTCTTTCGTAAGAGCCAAACCAATTCCTGTACCATCGTATTTGTTATTTTCGTTGTTTTCGGCTTGATAGAACCGATCAAAGATAAAAGGTAAATTTTCTGGAGATATTCCGATACCAGAATCCTTTACTTTAATAATTAAATACGCTTGATCTTTTTTTATTTTTTGTTTTACATGTACGACAATTTTATCGTTTTTATTACAAAATTTAATAGCATTTGAAATTAAATTAGATACAATTTGTGTGATTTTATTTCGGTCAAAATCCATTATAACCTCATCAATTTCATTATAAAAAATTAATGCAATTTCTTTTTCTTGTGCATACGAATGAAAACTTTCGACTAGGTATTTTAAATGATGTATAATATTACTTTGTTCTAGATTTAAGCTTAATTTACCTTTTTCGAGTTTGGATAAATCTAAAATTTGATTTACCAAGCTAAGCAAACTTTTACTATTTCGTTCAATCATTTCTATCGGACTAGCAATATCTATTTTGGTTTGTTTTACACGTTCTTTTATCGATTCTGCCATACCAAGAATTACGGTAATTGGTGTTCGGAATTCGTGTGTGATATTTGTGTATAATTTTGTTTTTAAACTGTTTATTTCACGTAATCGTTCTACTTCTTGCAATTCTAACTTTCGTTGTAATTGAAATCGGTAAAAAAGGTACAAGCTTCCTAAAATTAATAAGGTATAAAATAAAATTGCTAAATTACTATAATACCAAGGTGGTGAAACCGATAATTGTATTTCGAGTGGTTTTTTATTCCAAATAGTATTTTTTGTTTTTCCTTGTACTTGAATGGTATAATTTCCTGCGGATAAATTTAGTAAATGAATTTCTTTTTTATCGCCCAAACTATTCCAATTTTCACTGTTTGGAATTAATTTATACAAAAAATCATTGTTTTTAATTGGATTAAAATCAAAATCTGTAAAAGAAATAGTAGTAGGAAATTGGTTATATTTTAAATTAATGTGATTGCTTTTTGTAATATTTTTCTGCAAAATATTTTTATCAATAATTGGATTTATTTTTTTACCCTTTATTTTCAGTGCTGTAAATTTTAAGTTACTTTCTTTATACAAATCCTTTATTTTATTAGGATTAAAATAATCAATACCTTTTGTACCTCCAAAATATAAGATATTGTTATCGTTATATTTTGCTCCTAAATTAAATTCGGTACTTTTCAGACCATCTTTTTTTGAAAAATTAAAAAAAATTTTTTCTTTTTTATTGAATTGAAATAATCCTGAATTAGTTGCTAACCATAATTTTTTATCCGAATCCTCTAAAATATTATAAATTACTGTATTACTTAAACCTTCTTTTTTCCCAAAATAAGTAAAGTCATTAGTTTTTGGATGAAATAAATGCAAACCATCGTCTGTTCCAATCCACAATTCATTATCCGAATCTAAAAAACTCGTAAGCACACCGTTTGTATGCAAACTATTTTTATTTAATGAACTTTTATATGTTGTAAATTTTGCGTGATTGTAATTATTATCAAGTGTAAGTTTGTTTAAA
>CAYOWM010000012.1:0-12752 GCA_964407635.1 uncultured Flavobacteriaceae bacterium | reverse complement strand
TCCCGAAAGAACTGGATTTTGAATCCAGCGCGTCTACCAATTCCGCCACTCGAGCATTTTTATGCGAGTGCAAATATAAAAATATAATTACAAAAAAATACGTTAACAAGTTTTTTATTTAGTTGATAACATTTATTATTTTTTCAAATAAAAACTAAGACTTCTTATTATTTTTGCACAAACAACATAACTAAAAATGGAAACCACACAACAATTAAATCCTAAATTTTTTGCTTGTTCTGAAAGTAAGGAATTAGGTAAAAAAATTGCCGAGGCTTATGGCGAAAAATTAGGAAAATCTACCAAAACACAATTTAGCGATGGCGAATTTCAAGTGTCTTACGAAGAAACTATTCGTGGAAGACGCGTTTTTATTATTGGTTCTACCATGCCAAATAGTGACAACCTCATGGAAATGCTTTTAATGCTCGATGCTGCAAAACGAGCGTCAGCAAGACATATTACTGCTGTAGTTCCATATTTTGGATGGGCAAGACAAGATAGAAAAGATAAACCACGAGTACCAATTGCTGCAAAAATGGTTGCAAAAATGATTCAAACCGCAGGAGCAACTAGACTTATTACCATGGATTTACATGCCGATCAAATTCAAGGTTTTTTTGAAATTCCAGTAGATCATTTATTTGCATCTACTATTTTTTTGCCATACATCCAGTCGTTAAATCTAGAAAATGTAACCGTAGCATCTCCAGATATGGGAGGATCAAAACGAGCATACGCATACTCTAAATTTCTAAAAAGCGAAGTAGTTATTTGTTACAAACAACGAAAAAAAGCAAATGTAATTTCACATATGCAAGTAATTGGTGATGTGAAAGATAGACATGTTATTATTGTTGACGATATGGTAGATACAGCAGGAACACTTACCAAAGCAGCAAATTTAATGATGGCAGAAGGAGCAAAAAGCGTTTGTGCTATTGCAACACATGCAATACTTTCTGGCGATGCTATTAAAAAAATTGAGGAATCAAAACTAGAAAGTTTAATTGTAACCGATACTATTCCTAAAAAACACCCAAGTTCTAAAATAAAAGTTGTAACTTGCGCCACTTTATTTGCTGATGTGATGAAAAAAGTTCAAAAAAACACATCTATTAGCAATCAATTTTTAATGTAAAAATAAATTAAAATGCAATCTATTACAATTAAAGGAACAAAAAGAGAAATCGTAGGTAAAAAAGACACAAAAGCCTTACGTAATGCTGACAAAGTACCTTGTGTAATTTACGGAAAAGGTAATACACTTCACTTTGCTGCAGATGAAAAAAGTTTTAAAAAATTAGTATATACACCAAATGTATATACAGCAGTTATTGAGTTAGATAACGGTGACAAAATCAATGCAATTTTACAAGACATTCAATTTCATCCTGTAACCGATAAAATTTTACATGTAGATTTTTATCAATTATTTGATGATAAAGAAGTTACCATGACTATTCCTGTGCGTTTAGAAGGAACTGCTCCAGGAATTATTAAAGGTGGTGTTTTACGTTTTACAAACCGTAAATTACGTGTAAAAGCATTACCAGCTAATTTACCAGACGAAATTTTAGCAGATGTTTCTGGCTTAGATATAGGTAATAAATTATTTTTAAAAGAAATAGACAGTAAAAACTTTACTTTTTTACACCCAGAAAATATGGTTGTAGCACAAGTAAGAATGTCTAGAAATGTGGCAAAAGAAGAAACTACTGAAGAAACTGCAGAAGCAACAGAAGAAGCTGCAGCAGAATAATAGTTAAAAAATATTTTATAAACCCTTCTTTTTAAGAAGGGTTTTTTTATTGTAAAAAGTTTCTATTTAAAACAAATCTTATATTTGTAAAATGAATCTCATAAATTTTATAAAATCTCTTTTTAATAGTAAAAAAGAAAACGTAGATCCTATGAAAAAATATTTAATTGTTGGTTTGGGTAATATTGGTGATAAATATAAAAACACTAGACATAATATTGGTTTTAAAGCATTAAATTATATAGCTGATAAAGAAGATATTTCGTTTAGTACACAAAAATTAGGTAATTTAGCTAGTTTTAAGTTTAAAGGAAGGACTTTTTTCTTATTAAAGCCAAGTACATTTATGAATTTAAGCGGAAAAGCAGTAAAATATTGGATGACTAAAGAAAAAATTCCGTTAGAAAATATTTTAATTATAAGTGATGATTTAAACCTTCCATTTGGTGCATTACGCATGAAACCTAAAGGAAGCGACGGAGGACATAACGGATTAAAGGATATTAATGCTGTACTAAACACACAACAATACACAAGAATTCGCTTTGGTGTTGGTAATAAATTTGCAAAAGGCAGACAAGTAGATTACGTGCTTGGTAAATGGAGTGATGAGGAACTACAAAGCATTCCTAAAAAACTAGAACGTGTACATACTGCTGTAAAATCTTTTGGCACAGCAGGTACTGGTAGAACTATGAATTCATTTAATACCAAATAAATGAAATCTAAAATAACCAAAGAAAACTTATACAAACGCCAAACTACCTTATCCGAAATTGGTAAAATTGGTCAAGAACGATTATTAAATGCTAAAGTTTTACTTGTTGGTTGTGGTGGTTTGGGTTGTGTTGCTGCTGTTTATCTTGCTGGAAGTGGCGTTGGTAAAATTCATTTGATTGATTTTGATACGGTTTCCGAAAGTAACTTACCTAGACAAATTTTTTATAAAATTACAGATATTGGCAAACCAAAATCCGAAGTTTTAGCAAAGTATATTACAAAAATAACACCTTTTGTAACGGTTAGTTATGATACAAAAGCAATAGCAAAAAGTATCGTTTTGGAAACAATTTCTGATTTTGATATTGTGTTAGATTGTACAGATAATTTACCGATAAAATACCTTCTAAATGACGCTTGTGTATTAAAAGACAAACCTTTAGTTTATGGTTCGTTATATAAATTTGATGGTTATGTGTCTTGTTTTAATGTTTTAGAAAATACAAAACGAACTACTAATTTAAGAGATGCATTTCCTGAAATACCAAAAAAAATAATTCCGAATTGCTCAGAAACAGGAACATTAAATACTATTGTAGGAATAATAGGTTTATTACAAGCAAATGAAGCTTTAAAATTAATCACAAAAACTGGAAAGCTTTTAACCACACAGATTTTAATTTATAATAGCTTAGAAAATACACAATATAAAATGAAGGTAAAATCAAAATTTTCAAAAGAAAAAATTGCCTTACTTTTTAAAAAAGAATCCTATGTTTTACCAATTTGTGCTATACAAGATGAAAAATTATTAATTTCCGCTTATAATTTAAAAGAAAACATAGAAAATTATACTATTATTTCAGTTATTGAAAATATAAATACACCATTACCTTTTGAGGTAGATTATACAATTCCTTTTTCTGAAATTAAAGCAAAAAACATCATTTCTCTTGAAAATTTAAAAGATATTGTGGTTGTTTGCAATAAAGGAATTTCAAGTTATCAAGCAATACATATATTAAAAGAAAAATATCCAAAAATTAATTTTTTAAGTTTAAAAAATGGTATAACAGGATATAAAAAAGACTGCCTAAAAGACAGTCTTTAAATATTTTAAAACAAAATTATTGTATTACTATTTTTTTAGAAACACTTTTAGAATTGGTTGTTATTTTAAGTGTATATACTCCAGATGCAACATCCGAAATATCTAATGTATTATTTTGTAATTTAGATTGTAATATTAATTTACCTTCTATTGAAAATAATTCTACAAAAGCACTTGTATTATTTTGATTATCAATATGTAATATGTTTTGTGCTGGATTTGGATAAACGAAAATATCTTCCAATACATTGTTAGATAATCCTGCAACAGTATCGTTAAGATAAACGGTTGTTTTAACAACATAAATTTCATCATAACCAGTTGAAATAATATCTGGTTTTCCGTCATTATTAATATCTCCTGTATCTGCATCACCGTAATACGAAGCATTAAAAATTTGAGTAGCATTTACAGTAAAAACATCGTTGCCATCGTTTCTATATACTGCAGCAACATTATTTCCGTCGCCTGGAGTTGTATTAACTCCTGTTAAAAATAAATCTAAGTCATTATCGCCATCGAAGTCTGCCCATTCTAAAGAACTATGCGATACTGGTGAAAATCCAGGATCTAATTCGGTAAAAGTACCATTACCATTGTTTTTATATAGTAAGGTAAAACGCTCGTCACCAGTGCCTCCAACACCTGAAACAATAATATCTAAATTACCATCATTATTATAATCTGCCCATTCTATATCACCTAACCAACCAGCGTGAAAAGATAAGCCAGAATCGGTAAAACTGCTACCATTGTTATTAATAAACAATTTGGTGTAATAGGTTTGTGTTCCTCCTGAATTGTCGTCAAATCCTGAGATAAATACATCAGGATAATTGTCATTGTTATAATCTCCCCAAGTTATTTTTCCCCAATTTAAACCTGGAATTCCATGACCAGTAAGTTCTGTAAAGGTATTATCGCCATCGTTTAAATAAATTTTAGTAATATTAACAGATCCTCCAATTCCTGAAATAGAAATATCCATAAAACCATCGTTATTTATATCGGCAAATTCGGTACTTCCTTGTTCTATAGGCGAAATTCCTGTATTTAGATTTGTAAAAGTACCATCGCCATTATTTTGATATATTTCTGCAATATCAAAAGCAAACGAACTATCTGTTCCGAAAATCATTATATCCATATCACCATCATTATCGATGTCTGCCCAATCCGAACCACCAAGATATATTGCAGGAATATTTGCAGTATTTGATAAAGTATATATACCATGATCGTAAGTGTATAATCCTCCAATTACATTACTATTATCATCAAGTCCTGCAAGATACACGTCTAAATCGCCATCATTGTCTATATCTACTAAAGAGGAAGTGGAAAAATTAAGTGCTGGTAATCCTGTGCTAATTTCGTTAAAAGAAGTTTGCGAAAAGCCATAAAATCCTATTAATAAAAAAAAGTAAAAATATTTCATACTAATTGTGTTTAAATTTAGACACAAATTTACAAAATTAATTTTTTAATAAGAATAAATTAATTTTTTTTCGATATGCTCCGTTTTTATACGTACTGTAAAAATGTACATTTTTTTCTGCACACTTTTTTTGCCAATACATTACATAACTTTTATAATTTGAGGCATCTGCTATGAGTATTTTTGGTTTGTAAAATTGAAACAATCTATCTATATTTATTTTAGGTGAATTTCGTAATAATACTATTTTAGAATCTAATTTTTTTATATTAAAAATACCAAGACTATCTACAACTAACATATTGTTTTTAAATATATTAGGAATGTAATCATAAATTTTAATGGTAGAAACTCCTGTTCCTTTTTGATACGTATCTATACTTGAATGCTCAGAAAAATTATCTAAATTGTGGTATATTTTTAGAGAATTTCCATTTCTAAATCCGATAACAGAATGTTTAGATTGGTTAAAAACAATCATTTCTTTAGTGGTTTCTCTTTGGTATTTTTCGTAAAAATAAATTAACTGAATGCCTAAAATTATTATTAAAATGGTTTGTAATTTTTTAAAATTTTGCTTTTCAAAAAACCGATAAATAGCGATGATTAGGAAATAAAATCCAAAAACTAAAAAAACACTAAAAAAGATGTTTTTTATTAAAAACAGCTCTTGTTTTGCAATAAATTGGATAAAAACATTCATTTTTTCGATAATTTCACCATAAATGGAAGCTATAAAATTTGGTAAAATAGTAAAATATGCTAAAAACAATACCAAAAAACCAAATCCTAAAACAATACCTAAAACAGGAATTATAACCAAACTAGAAACAAAAAACAACAGCGGAAATTGATGAAAATAAAACAAGCTTAAAGGTAAAATTCCGATTTGTGCAGCAAACGAAACCGTACATATTTGCCAAAAAAAGCGTAAAATTTTATTTTTAGGCAGGTACCAAGCATTAAATTTTGGTTGCCAATATACAATCGAAAAAACAGCTAAATAACTAAGTTGAAATCCGATATCAAATAAAAAATTAGCACGAAATAACAGCACAACAAACATCGAAATAAACAAACTGTGCAAAGTGTTTGTTTTTCGTTTGGATAATAAACCCAAAGCAATAGCTGTAAACATAGTAGTTGCTCTAACAACCGAAGCACTTAATCCTGCAAGAATTGCATAACTCCATAAAAACAAAACAACCAATAGTATTTGTATGGTTTTTCCCTTTATAGACTTAAATTTTAAGCGTTTAATTGGTGAAAACACTAGTAAAAGTATGGCGTAAATAATTCCGATATGCAAACCCGAAACCGCTAATATATGCATAGCTCCTGCGTTTTGATAATCTTGTATTAATTCTTTGGACACATCTTGTCTTTGTCCTAAAAGTAAAGCATTTATTATACTTAATTGATCTTTTGTAAAATGTTTTTTTTCTAGGTTTTTTTCAATGCGATTTCTAATTTTTGAAGCAATAATAGATATCGAAAAAGCATTTGATTTTGAAACAATATACTTTTTATCTGTAAGGGTGATTTGATGCAGTATCTGTTTTCTTTTTAAATATTTACGATAATTAAATTGATATGGATTTTTGGGTTTGTCAATTTTTTTAAATGAATTTTTAGTGTAATATATATTGCCAATTTTTAACTTATTAACACTATCTTTCTTTTTGTTAACCAATACTTTACCAATTGTTTTTTTATTATTTACTTGAATTACTTCTGCTTGGTATTTATCGTAATATTTAGTTGGTTTTAAAGTTTTGGTTATTTTTAATAAAATACTATTTTCTTTTTCTAAATACTGGTTATAATGCTGTTTATAAGTTAATGTGTTTTGAATATTTACGGAAAACATTCCGATAAGAACAAACATAAAAAATACCATAACTGTATAGTGCCAAGTTGTTTTTAATTGCTTGTTTGAAATATAATCAATGGTAAAAAGCAATAAAAAAGTTATTGTTAAAAATATGCTTAGAATAGTACTTTTTACAGAAAAATACGTCTCTAATAAAATGCCAACAACCAACGATAAAGTTAAAAAAACAGGAATGTATTTTAATAGTTTCATAGCAGGATAAAAGTACTAAAAAAAATGAATTTCATTAAAAAAATATCTAATAAATAAAACATTGATAAGGATTTCAAAGTAAAAACGAGAATATATATCTATTTTTGCAGTATGATTTCGGTAAAAAAAGACATACGAGCATTGACAAAAGAGCAATTACGTGATTTTTTTGTTAGTAATAACGATAAGGCATTTCGTGGAAATCAAGTTTACGAATGGCTTTGGACTAAAGCAGCTCGTAGTTTTGAACAAATGACTAATTTATCTAAGCAAACTAGAGAAATGCTTGAAAATAATTTTGTTATTAATCATGTTGCAGTAGATAAAATGCAAAAATCAGTTGATGGTACGATAAAAAACGCTATTAAATTACACGATGATTTGTTAGTGGAATCTGTTTTAATTCCTACAAAAAAACGCACCACAGCATGTATTTCTAGTCAAGTTGGTTGTAGTTTGGATTGTAATTTTTGTGCAACGGCAAAATTAAAACGAATGCGAAATCTTAATGCCGACGAAATTTACGATCAAGTTGTCGAAATAGACAAACAAAGTCGTTTATATCACGAACATAAATTAACTAATATTGTTTTTATGGGAATGGGTGAACCTTTGTTAAACTATAAAAATGTAATGACAGCAATCGATAAAATTACCAACAACGAAGGTTTAGGGATGTCCTCAAAAAGAATTACCTTATCTACGGTAGGAATACCAAAAATGATAAAAAAAATGGCAGATGATGGTGTGAAATTTAATTTAGCAGTTTCTTTACACTCTGCAATTAACGAAGTTCGCTCTAAATTAATGCCAATAAACGACAAAAGTAATTTAGAGGATTTATTAGATGCATTGCAATATTGGTATCAAAAAACCAAACAAAAAATAACTTTTGAATACGTTGTATTTAAAGGATTTAACGATAGAAAAACAGATATAGACGCTTTGGTTTCGTATTGTAAAAAAGTACCTTCAAAAGTAAATTTAATCACCTATAATAACATTGGTGATGCAGAATACCAATCTGCTGATGGAGAAATAATAGAGCAATATGTACAAATTTTAGAAGCAAATAACATTATTGCGAAAGTTCGTAAAAGTCGTGGCGATGATATTGATGCAGCTTGTGGACAATTAGCCAATAAAATGGAATAGTTTTTTGTTTAAAATTACTCGTGTAACCAAAAAGTAAGTGTTGCAAAAATTACAATAGTTAAAATTACTCCAACAGCAACAATCCAAATATTTTTATAATAATATTTTTGGTGTTTTTTATCTTTAGCATAAGCAAAAAACATTGCTATTGTAAAAGCTACAATAAAAAAAATGCTAAAAATAATTCGTCCTGTGGTAAACATATTTATTTGTTTTTATTCCTCTAAAAATAATTTTTTAAGTTCTATTGCATCGCTTGGTTTCATTTTTCCTGAAAGTACTAAACTCAATTGTTTTCTACGCAAAGCACCTTCATAACGTTCTTTTTCTAAATCGGTTTCTGGTTTTATTTGTGGTACTTTTACAGGAGTTCCTGTTCTATCGACAGCAACAAAAGTATAAATACCTTCATTTACCATAGTACGCTCTTGCGATTCTCTATCCTCAATCCAAACATCTACAAAAATTTCCATAGACGATTTAAATGCTCTAGACACTTTTGCTTCAACAGTAACTACCGAACCAACAGGAACCGCTTTAGTAAAGGCAACGTGATTAACACTTGCTGTAACAACTATTCTGCGTGAATGCCTTTGAGCAGCAATGCTAGATGCTCTATCCATTCGTGCTAAAATTTCGCCACCAAATAAATTATCTAAAGCGTTTGTTTCGGCAGGTAAGACCATATCGGTAAGAATGGTTAACGATTCTTTAGGTGTTTTAGTAGTAATCATTTTTATTTTTTTGCAAAAGTATCTATTTTAAAATGGTTGTAAAAACAAAAAAGACTTTTTATTGCATAAAACCTTAAATCCGCAAAAGTATTTCTACTGCAAAGCCAAACTGCACGTCATTATTGAGAATGCTCAAAATTTATTTCAAAATTGGGCTACAATTATTTCTCTAAAAAATTCCTGCACTTCTCAATTTTATTGGTGTTTTGGCTTTTCATAACGAAAACCTATGAATTTTTCGGGTTAAAGCTGTGTTATATTAATGTATATTTTTACTTTTCGTTACGAAAACCTTTGCGGATTTAAGGTAGAAACAAAAAGTGTCCGTTTTCACGGACACTTACAACCGAAATTAATCGGCAAACTAACAACTATCTTTATATTATAATGCTTGTGCAGTAATAGTAACGTTAAAATTAATTTTAATTGACATATCATATACTTCACTAGTGGTTGAACTTCCTGATAGAACAATTTCTAACACATTAGAATTTTTTAATTTTGTAGCAAGAACATTTAATTTATCAGCTCCTTCAATAGCAAAAGAATTTCCTCCTTGAAAATCACTTAAAAAGCTAGAATGTATAAAAGGACCAAATTCTTGGTTTTCAGAAACCATTGTAAAACTTCCTCCTGTTTCTAGATTTGTTCCTGTAAAAGCAGTAATTTTATAATCTGCTGTGTTTATTTTAATATTTTCAATTTTATTTAAATAATCCGAAACATCACCATATTCAGCTAAATTTATGGTTATTGTTTTGTTAAAATCACCTGAAGTATTTGTTGTAAAACTAATATTTTTAGCTAAATCCGTAGTAAAATTAACTTGCGTTAATTCGTCTGCACTATTACACGATTGAAATACTAGTATAGTAATAAGGATTAACGTAATTTTTTTAAATATTTTCATAATACTAAATTTTAAGGGTTTTGGTTACACTGCAAAAATAGGACTGTTTTTTTAAATATTTTAGGGTAAAAACACCCTTTTGTTTTATTTTTAATATTTTTTACCTCTTTATGTTTTGAAAAGATAAAAGTAAACACGATAAAAGTATTTTTTTATTAATTCTGCAAATTAACCGAACTACCAGCACCATAACCTATAACTTTGTCATATCTAGACCCAAATTTATGTAAATAAACTAGTACTTGATATTCATTTTCTGTTTGAAAAAAAGAACCATTTATTTCAGTTAAATCAATAATTTCTTCATTATCTACGGTTGCATAGGTATAATTATGAAATCCTTGTTTAAACAAAATGCTTGTTTCGTATAACTTAGTTTCCGAATTGTAAACCATTTTAGTTTCTTCGGATAATTGGTAATTATTAAAAGCACCATAAACATAAATATCTTTTTTATCTAAATTGTCATAATCTAAAAAGAAGTGTGTTTTTGTATATTCCGACTCGATAGCTATGTTTTCAGTGTTTAAACTTCTAATAACAAAATTTCCATCAATATCAGGATAATATGTGTATGGTTTTTTAGATCGTGCCTCATCTACATACAATCTAGTATTATAAAGGTCTTTTAAAACTACACGACGAATATTATTGGTTGCCGTTCGTACATCTTTAGTGTCAAAAAATAAATATTCGTTTCCGCCAAAAAAAGTAGTTTCTTCGCCATATTTATAAAGTAGTTGGTTGTTTTTGTAAAATTGAGGTTGTAAGTTGGTAATTACAGTATTCCAATCCATATTTTGATAAACAGCAACCTTAATTTCAGCACTTGGATTATTAATTAATAAATTTTCGTGATTTATGGTAAATTCTACATTTTGTTTTGTGTTAATCCCTGTAATTTTTCTTGCTTTATGAATACGAACTCCTACATTTGTAATTGGTTGGTAAACAACAAATTTTCTTGTAAAAACTACTTCTTCGTCTTCATTTAAAACCGAAAGCAAATAATTACCAGATATTTTTAAACGTACATATTGATTAGGAATTTTAAGCTCATAATGTGTATAATTTTGATAGGTATTAAAGGAGTTTTCATATTCTCTAATGCTACCATACGCAAAACCATTTGTATATTCTGTTGGCGATAATTCAGAATCTTTCCAATCGTAGGTACAATGTGTAATTTTATACGAATAGTCCTTTTCGTCAGCCTCTAAATCATCAAATTTTAAAACAATTGGTTCGCCAAGTTTTATAATAGGTAAATAGGCATTTGCTTTAAAAGGTCTGAGTTGTATCGATTTTATATAATCAGGTTCTTGCACTTCTAATTCGTTTTGCGAAAAAGAAAAAACGGAAAACAAAAAGAAGGCATACAGAAAATAGTTCATGTTTTATATTTATTGTTTTTTAATAGAATATGTAACTCGCAAAACGCCTATTTTTTAGGTATTAAAATTTGTTATGCGTGTTTCATAATTTAAGTATAAACAAAATTAATGCCGTAAAAGTACAAAATTCATAGCAAAAAAGGGTTTGCTAAATTTTATATCCTTAAATCCGCAAAGGTTTTCGTAACGAAAACCTTTGCGGATTTAAGGTTAAACAATACTAAAATTCTCCCAATTAGATATTAAATAATTAGCATCGCATCACCATAAGCTAGGAAACGGTATTTTTCTTTAATAGCTACTTGGTATGCTTCGTGTAAAAAGTCCAAACCTGCAAAAGCAGCAACAGACATCATTAATAAAGATTTTGGAGGATGAAAATTAGAAATCATAGCATTTGCTATATTAAAATCGTGTGGTGGAAAAATAAATTTATTTGTCCACGCATCGTATGGTTTTAAATTTTTATAAGTAGAAACCGATGTTTCTAAAGCACGCATTACCGTTGTACCAACGGCACAAATACGTTTTTTGTCTTTAAGAGCTTGGTTTACAGTTTCTACAGTTTCGTTACCAATAAATACCTTTTCCGAATCGGTTTTATGTTTAGATAAGTCTTCTACTTCTACCGATTGAAATGTACCTAAACCAACATGCAAGGTAATATTTGCAGCTTCCACTCCTTTAATTTCTAACCGTTTTAATAAATGTTTAGAAAAGTGCATTCCTGCAGTTGGAGGAAAAACGGCACCTTCGTGTTTTGCATAAATAGTTTGAAAACGCTCTTCATCGGTTGGTTCGATAGGTCGTTTTATGTATTTTGGTAATGGTGCTTCGCCAAGTTCGTTTAATTTTGCTCTAAATTCTTCGTAGGTACCATCGTATAAAAAACGTAGCGTTCTACCTCTTGAAGTAGTGTTATCTATAACCTCAGCAACTAGAGTTTCTGCTTCGTCAAAAAACAATTTATTTCCTATACGAATCTTTCTTGCAGGATCTACCAATACATCCCAAAGTTTAGTTTCTGGATTTAATTCTCTTAAAAGAAAAACTTCAATTCTTGCACCTGTTTTTTCTTTATTACCAAATAATCGTGCAGGAAAAACTTTGGTATCATTAAACACCATTACATCACCTTCATCAAAATAATTAATTAGGTCTTTAAATTGTTTATGTTCAATTGTTTTTTCTTTTCTATTTAATACCATTAATCTAGATTCATCTCTATTATGAACAGGATGTTGTGCAAATAACTCCTCTGGTAAATCATAAATAAATTTTGATAATTTCATATAGTTTGTTTTTTAAGAGCGGCAAATATACAACATCAAGATACCCTTTGTCAAGTAAATGGGTAATTATAATTTAATTACCAATAAAAAAGTGCAGAATTATAATGTATTCGTATTTATATTTTTAAATTTGTCAAAATTTTAAAATGA
>CAYOWM010000011.1:0-13120 GCA_964407635.1 uncultured Flavobacteriaceae bacterium | reverse complement strand
CATTACCAACTTCAAATAATTTATTAGTAGCTTGTGTAGCATTTGGATTTCCACCACCAATATTAAATTGTCCAATTGCTGTTGATACGTATGATTCTGCTTTTGTGCTTATGCCCATAGCTGTAGAATAATCTCCAGATGCAAGTGATCCATTACCCATTGCTGTGGAATTAAGACCTGACGCAGTTGTAAATCCACCGATTGCTGTAGAACCAATTCCTGATGCAATTGTAGAGAAACCAATTGCTGTAGCATAATCGCTATCTGCAACTGTACCACCACCCATTGCAGTAGAACCAATCCCTGATGCAGTTGTTAATATGCCAATTGCTGTAGAACCTTGTCCTGTTGCTCCATAATTTCCTCCAGCATTACTAAAACTCAAATCAACTGCATTTAAGCCAATATTACCGTGATTTGCTGGATCTTCACTTTTTAACCTGTAGCCAAAACCATTGCCTTCATCTATTTTACTAATACTTACATTATTAGCAGTTGCTGCATTTATAGCATACGGTACTGCTCTAAATTTGGTAGTTCCCATATCTACCAAACCGCTACCTGTATTTATTTTTACTTGTAAGTAATAGTCGTCATCGCTCCAATTAATAGTGTTAAAGTTTGCTTGATTTTCTCCAACTGTATAAATAATAATTCCGTTTGCATCGGTAGTTAAGTTTGCTACTTCGGTATATACTTGTTGTAGAGCTGCTCCTTTTTGTATAGAAAAGTCAAAAGTAACGGATGTATTGGTTAAAATAGTGCCATTGGTATCTTTAATTAATGCTTTGTAATTGAAACCTTTTTGTGCATTTGCAAATACACTAATAAATAATAAGATAATAAATAATTTTAATGTTTTCATAATGTTAAATTTGTTTTGTTAATAAGAATTGGTTTACTTTTTAATAATTTTTTTGGTAGCAATTTTCCCGTTAATTTTTGTTTTTAAAAAGTAAATACCTTTGTTTAAATGTGCTATAGAAATTTGATTATCTATAGGTTTTGTTTGTAGTATTTTACGTCCTTGTATATCGTAAATGGTAATGGTTTTTATAATTTCATCACTTTTAAAAGTTACAACATCTGTGGTTGGGTTTGGATAAACAGATATATTCATTAACTCATTATTCAAAATTCCTGTTGTTGGCGAACCACTATTTAATTTTAATGTATAACCATCTATATTTCCGTTTGCTGTTAATTCATTAACATCTGTACTTAAATCAAAATCTACGGTATTTTGAAAAGAACCTGAAATGCTAAAATAACCATAACTACTACTTTGATAGTCTGGTATATAACCATCTATACTATACGCCAAATCATTACCAATACCTCCAAAAACGGAATTAAAAAAAAGGTTAAAATTAGTACCAAAACTTAATAAAAAAATGTCTTTCATACTTGAACTGGATATATTACCAATTACATTTCCATTATACATAATATTATTTTGGCCTTCTACATTACCAAGCAAATATGCGTTTGTGTTTCTAACAATAAGGTCTTTTGGTTTAATGTATGTATCGCCTAAAATAGACATACCAGAATATATAAAATTTGATGAATTTATATTCCCTTGTAATACAAAAGCTCCTGCTACTGTTTGGTCAAAAAAAGTAAGATTTTCAATTTGATTATTATGTAAGGCTATTTCGCCTTCAAAATTTCCAGTAACATAAAAATTTAAGCCAAAATCGTTAAATGCAATTTTATAGTCTTTTGTTAGTGTATCTGAAATGTCAATAGTATTGGTTCTAATATAATTAAAGTTTGTACCTAATAAGGTGATAAACGGATAATTTTCTGTTGGTGCTATAATGAAATCTTCCGTGTTAGAATAAGCAAAATCAATACCATTACTATCCGAATTAAACTGACCAGTAAGAATAACATTTTCATATAAATTAGAACTTGGTAATTCATTTTTTATATCTACAGATGTCGCAAAATCGGCACCAGTTCCTCCAACCACATAATCAAATAATAAATGGCCGTTGGAAGCATCGTATTTCATTGCAAAAATATCTAAATCGCCATTAGATGTTATGTTTAAAGAAGAACCTAAAGGGTTAAAATTAACCGTTTCGCTAAAACCACCTACAACAACAAAAGTATTGTGATTAATATTGGTTTCAAAATCGTTTGCAATAGCAACATCTTTAATAGAATCATAAGCTGTACCACCTAATTGCATTGCCCAAATAAAAGAGCCATCTGCACCAGAGTACTTAGCAATAAATCCATCATAACCTCCATTACTTGTCAAATAATAGTTGCCATTTGGATTAAAACTTTGTGTGCTTAAAAAGTTACCAACAATAATTATGTCATTATTATTATCAACTATTACTTTTTTAGGAAAAGGTGCACCAATGCCTGAACCAATACGAAGTCCCCAAATATAATCGCCATTTTCATCTAATTTTTGCACAAAAACATTCTTACCATTTGGTGCTAAAGAAGTAAAATTTGCTGTTGCATTTGGTGCTGGATCTAAATCAATTGTTCCGTCAAATTCACCAACACTAATAATATTATTATTGGCGTCTATTGTGCTGCTTACAGTCCAACTTTCATTAGCTGTACTGTGTTGTGTTACCCATTCAAAATCTTGGGCATTAAGTGTAAAAGAAATAAATAGGATGGAGTAAAGTAAAATTGTTTTCATTTGTTTAAGTTTTAATGTAAAAAGATTGTCTTAATTGCTATTTTATTTTCCGAAGCAAAAGTTAAATAATATGCTTGTTTGTTTAAATTATCAAAAAATATTTTTTGGTTATTTGGTGATTTTTTATAAATTAAATTATGCTCAAAATCGTATAATGCTATTTGGTTTATTTTTTCGTTAGAGATAAAATATAACGCATTCAAATTTTTATAAATGGTTGTTTTAACTTCTAGGTCTAAAGCATTTCCTTTTAAAGATAAAACGGTATCTATTTTTAAATTTTTTGTTTCTTTTTTTAAAAAAATATTAAAACTTACTAAAGAAAAAGAAAGTAAAAGAAGTAGGTATATTGCTAATTTTGGAATTTTCATAAATAAAATATTTAAATTATATAACAAAAGTAGCCTTAAAGGTAATTAGTAGCTTATTAAAACCTATAAATAGAAACAATAATTACATATTCGGAACTATATAAACCATATTTGGATTTATGCTAAAAAAATACTGATTATAGAATATATTGGTCTAATTTTGAATTAAATTAGTCTAAATGTGTAAAAAAAGAAAAAATACTCGTTATGTTTTTTTATTTTTAAACCCTTAACCAAAAACTATTATGATAAAAGCTATATTAATCGACGACGAACAAGACGCAATAGAAAGTCTTTCTTGGGAAATAAAAATGTTTTGCAAAAATATTGAAATTCTAGAAACCTTGACAAATCCTAAAGATGCTATTTCGGCAATTAATTATTTAAAACCAGATTGTGTGTTTCTAGATATTGAAATGCCAGAAATGGATGGGTTTCAATTATTATCGCAATTAAATTACCGAGATTTTGATTTGGTTATTACTACTGCTTACGATAATTATGCCATTCAAGCATTTAAAGAAAGTGCTATTGATTACTTATTAAAACCTATTGATAGTGATGATTTAAAAAAAGTAGTAGCAAAAATTTTAAAAAATAAAAATAAAAATAACCTTGGTAGCGATTTAAAAACAGCTTTAGACTCGATACTTATTAATCAAACTAAAAGTGTAAATAAAATAGCTTTGCCGTTAAACGGAAAAACGGTTTTTGTAAAATTAGACGATATTTTATATTGCAAATCCGATGGCAGTTACACTACTGTTTTTTTAATTAACGAAGAAAAATATTTACTTTCAAAAAAGATAAAAGATGTAGAAGTATTATGTAATTCTAATAAATTATTGCGAGTACACCAATCGTATTTAGTAAATGTTAATTACATAAACGAATATGTAAAAAGTGACGGTTATTATTTAGTTTTAGAAAACAAAGTAACCATTCCTGTTTCAAAATCGAATAGAGGCTTTTTACAACAATCTATCGAAAGCTTATAATTATGAATGAAATTATAAGAAGTATGCTAGAACACAACCCTTTAGGGATTTTTTCCTTTTTTATATTAGGTGTGTTATTGGTTATTTTAATTCAGAATGTTTTTTTTTACTTTAGTTATAAAGACAATGCGTATTTATGGTATTCGTTATATGCATTTATTATTTTATTTGATCAAACTATTATACATTATGGTGTGTATTCAAGAAATATTTTACATAAAGATATTTTATTTTTCAAACCCTTACATCCTGCTTTAGAATGGCTTTATAATAGTGCCTATTTAATATTTGTAGTAGAGTTTGGAGGTTTGTATTTATTGCGAAAAAAAACGGCAACAAAAATTAAACGAGTTGTTTATATTCTTGCCTTTGTATTAGTTACTTTTTTTATAATAGACATTTCATATAAAACAATTCTTGTACGATTGGGGTTTTTATACCTACAAGTACCAATGCTTATTTTATTAAGTATAATAATTTATTACCATCTTTTTCAAATGAAAACTAAGGTAAAATATTATATAATTCCTGGTAGTTTGGCGTTTTCTATCTTTTCTATTCTTGCATTAGGAACTAGTTTGTTTTGGAAAGGAAATGCACAAATGTCTTGGGGATTTTTTTACATTGGTGTTTTTTTAGAAAACATATTTTTTTCTTTAGGATTAGTAGTAAAACAAAAAATTGTATTAAAAGAACGAAACGAATCTCAACAAGAATTAATTGTTCAATTACGTGAAAACGAAAAACTTAAAAACTCATTAACCAAAAAATTAAAAGAAGAGGTTACCAAAAAAACAGCCGAAATTATTCATCTAAACGAAAAAGCAGAAGCCGAAAAAATTAAAAAAATAGAAATTGCCTTTGAAAAAGAAATTGCCGAAATGAAAGTCTCGTCCTTACAAAGTCAAATGAATCCACATTTTATTTTTAACTCTTTAAATTCTATTAAACTATATATTATTAAAAATGATAAAGAAAACGCTGTTTATTACTTAAACAAATTCTCAAAATTAATTCGTAAAATACTATCTGCTTCACGCGAAAAAGAAGTTTCTTTACAAGAAGAATTAGAAACTTTAGAATTGTATGCAAATATCGAAAATATTCGTTTTAAAAACGAAATTGATATTACACTAAATATCGAAAATAACCTAAATCTTACAAGCATTAAAATTCCTCCTTTAATTTTGCAACCCTTTATAGAAAATGCTATTTGGCATGGTTTATCAGCAAAAAAAGGTGCTAAAAAATTACTCGTAAATGTATATAAAAAAAATTCGGACTATATACAAATTGACGTAATTGATAATGGTATTGGTAGAAAAAAATCAAGTGAAATAAAAGATAAAAAATTACACAAAAAAAAATCTGTTGGACTTAAATTAACAGAAGAAAGACTTACAAACTTTACTAAAAAATTTAAAAACGAATACCATTTGTATTTTGTTGATTTAGAAGAAAATAATCAAGCAACAGGAACAAAAGTAAGCATCGAACTTCCTATTAGATAATGTTAAATATGGAAGAAATTGCAAAATACATTCTTACAAACAACACCTTAAGCGTTTTTTCGTATTTTATACTTGGTGTTTTAGTTTTGGTGTTTTATCAAAATGTTATTTATTACATTAAGTATAAGAACAAAATGTACCTCTTATATTTTTTATACGCATTTTTTGCTATATCAGACCAAATATTGATTCATTATAACTCCTATCACGAATCTAAATTTGGAAATAAAATACCAATAATTAACGTATATTCTAGAACCTTACAATGGATTTATAATTGTACCTATGCTTATTTTGTAATTGTATTTGCAGGATTTCCGAAAATAAGACCTAAATACACAAAATTTTTTATCTATTTACTTTACTTTTTATTCAGCGTATTGTTCGTTTCATTAATAACCGAATTTTTCTATAAAAAACACCTATTATTAAGCGCTTTTACACTAGTACTAAGTCCGTTATTAATGTGTAATAGTTTGTTTACTTTTTACTATTTATTCCGATTAAAATCAAGAATAAAATACTACATTTTACCAGGAAGTTTAGCATATACTGTTTTTTCAATCTTATCCTTTTTTTTACCAGCAGCAACAAAAAATCAACACTTATCGTGGAATTTATTTTATACAGGTGTATTTATCGAAGCTATTTTCTTTTCATTAGGATTAATTGAAATTCAAAAAATAATTTTTAAAGAAAAAAAAGATACACAAAAAAAATTAATCCTTCAATTATTAGAAAATGAAAAATTAAAAACTGCTCTAGCAAAAAAACTAACAGACGAAATACAAACAAAAACGGAAAAGATTTTAACATTACACAAAAAATCGGAAATAGATAAAATAAAAACCGTTGAAAATGTCTTTAAAAAAGAACTAGCACAGATAAAAATATTGGCTTTACAAAACCAAATGAATCCACATTTTATTTTTAATTCGCTAAATTCTATAAAACTATTTATCATTAAAAACGACAAAGAAAAAGCCGTTTACTATCTAAATAAATTTTCTAAATTAATACGAAAAATTTTAGCCACTTCACGTGAAAAAGTGGTTAGTTTAGAAAACGAGTTAGAAACCATTAGTTTGTATGTTAACATTGAAAATATGCGCTTTAAAAACGAACTAAATTTTAATATAATCACTGAAAAATCAATAAATACACAAACCATCAAAATTCCACCATTAATTTTACAACCCTTTATAGAAAATGCTATTTGGCACGGCTTATCGGCAAAAAAAGGAAAAAAAATAATAACCATAAACATAACTAAACTAAACAAAAATTACATCCAAATTGCCATTATAGACAACGGAATTGGCAGAAAAAATTCCGAAAAAATAAAACAAAAAAAACATCTTAAAAAAAAATCGTATGGGTTACAATTAACTAAAGAACGATTAAATAATTTTTCTAAAAATTATAAAAATAGCTACCACTTATCCTTTTTAGATTTAATCGAAAATAACCAAGCAATCGGAACAAAAATTTGTTTAGATTTACCCATAAAATAAAAAATTAAATTAAATTTTTTACCTTTGTTGTCTAACTAATAAAACAAAATATGGAAAATTTTATTGAAATTACCGAAACTACTGACCAACAAAAAGTAGCTTTTTATAAAAAAACCTATACGCACGTTGCTTATGGTGTACTCGCTTTTATATTAATTGAATACTTTTTTTTAACAACACCTGCAATTGTGAATGCAGCTCTTTCTTTAACAGGAGGAAAAATGTGGTTGCTAATGTTAGGTGGTTTTATGCTTGTAACCACTGTTGCTGAGAAAATGGCAGTCAATTCACAAGACCGAAATAAACAATACTTAGGTTTTTTATTATATATCATTGCCGAAGCATTTATTTTTGTTCCTATATTATACATTGCTATGAGCTTAACCGACGGAGCAAATATTATCAAACAAGCTGCTGTATTAACCCTTGCTCTATTTACAGGATTATCAGGTGTGGTTTTCTTTACAAAAACAGATTTCTCTTTTCTTAAAAATATAATAATAATTGGCGGATTTATAGCTATCGGATTAATCGTTGCTGGTACCTTGTTTGGTTTTGATTTAGGTCTTTGGTTTTCGGTTGCAATGGTTGCATTAGCTGCTGCTTCTATTCTATACCAAACCTCCAAATTAACACAAATTTATAATCAAAACCAGTACGTTGCTGCTGCTCTTGGTCTTTTTGCTAGTTTAATGCTTCTATTTTGGTATATCTTGCGAATTTTTATGTCTAGAGATTAAAAATTCATGCACTTAAAAAAAGGAAATACTATCGGAATTCTAGCACCTGCTGGTTTTTTAAAAGAAACCGAAAGTATAGATAAATCTATTGAACTATTACAATCTTGGGGTTTAAAAGTTAAATTAGGAAAACACGTATTTAATAAATACAACCACTTTGCAGGAACGGATTTAGAAAGAACAACCGATTTTCAGAATTTTTTAGACGATGAAAATATACATGCAATTTGGTGTGCAAGAGGTGGTTACGGAAGTATTCGTATAATTGATAAATTAGATTTTTCAAAATTTATAAAAAATCCTAAATGGATAATTGGTTATAGTGATATTACCGTTTTTCATTTAGCAATACAGCAATTAAAACAACAAAGTATTCACAGTTTTATGCCAACAAGCATAGAAACCTTAACCAATGCTAAAAATGCGGTAACTTCTTTTAAAAATATCCTTTTCGGAAAGCAGATAAGTTACAATATAAAACCAAATCCAAATAATAAATTAGGTAAAGTAACGGCGAAAATTATTGGCGGAAATTTATCTATATTAAACAGCTTAACAGGAACAAAATATGGGTTAAAACCAAAAAATCATATTCTATTTATAGAAGAAATAGGTGAATATAAATACAATATCGACAGGATGTTACACACTTTAGAATTAAACGGATATTTTAAAAACTGCGTTGGTTTAATTGTTGGATCTTTTACAAATATTCCTAAAAACACACCTTCATTCAACCAATCTATTCCTAAAATTATTTTACACTTTGTAGCAAAATATAATTTTCCTGTATGTTTTGATTTTCCTGCTGGACATATTGCAAATAACAATCCGATTTTATTTGGAAAAGAAGCTGTTTTAAACGTACAAAAAGATATGATTATCTTAAATTTTTAATATGGCAGAGCATTACGATTTAGGAGTAACAGGAGAAAAAATTGCCGCAGACTTTTTAATAAATAAAGGCTATAAAATTATAGAAAAAAATTACCGATTTAAAAAAGCAGAAATTGATATTATTGCTCAAAAAAACAAGGTGTTAATTTGTGTAGAAGTAAAAACACGAACCACAACTTATTTTGGAAATCCGCAAGATTTTATCCATGCTAAAAAAATAAAATTACTAGTAAGTGCAATGGATAATTATGTAACATCCAAAGATTTAGATATAGAAGTACAATTTGATATTATTGCAATTGTTAAAAATAAAAACCAAACCTATATCGAACATATAGAAGATGCTTTTTTGTATTTTTAACTTTCTAAAATAAAATAGAACCTATAAATTTATGAAAATACCTTTTTTAAATAATGTAATTGCATGGTCGTTAAAAAAACGAAAACACCAAATAGATTTTTTTTTAAAATATCCTATTGAAGTACAGCAAGAAATTTTAGAAGGTTTAATTCAACAAGCAAAAAATACAGAAATTGGTAAACGATACCATTTTAATCAAATTAAAACGTATTCCGATTTTATCAAAAACGTACCTATACGTAAATACGAATCTATCGAACACGAAATTGACCAAGCAAGAAAAGGAATACCAAATATTTTTTGGCACTCTAAAATAAAATGGTTTGCAAAATCTAGCGGAACTACCAACGCAAAAAGTAAATTTATTCCTGTAAGTAAAGTAGCTTTAGAAGATTGCCATTACAAAGCAGTAAAAGATATGCTATCTATTTATGTGTGTAATAATCAGCACACTAAAATGTTTGGAGGAAAAAATTTACGCCTTGGCGGAAGTAGTGAAATGTACGAAAAAAATGGCACAATTTATGGCGATTTATCGGCAATTATTATTCAAAATTTACCACTTTGGGCAGATTTTAGCTCTGCTCCGAGTCAAAAAGTTGCTTTACTAAGCGATTGGGAAATAAAAATGGATAAAATTATAGACGAAACTATTAACGAAGATATTACTAGTCTTGCAGGAGTTCCGTCGTGGATGCTAGTTTTACTAAATAAAATTTTAGAACGAACAGGCAAAAATAATATTTTAGAAGTTTGGCCAAACCTTGAAGTATATTTTCACGGTGGTGTAAATTTTAACGCATATCGCAAACAATACGAAAAAATTATTCCGAAAAAAAACTTTCAATACTACGAAATTTACAATGCTAGTGAAGGCTTTTTTGCGATTCAAGATCAAAATAATAGTCAAGAATTACTCTTAATGTTAGATTATGGTATTTTTTACGAATTTATTCCTATGGATGCATTTAACGACGAAAATTCTGCTGCAATTCCGTTAGAAAAAGTACAACTAGAAACAAATTATGCCTTAGTAATTACTACAAATGCTGGTTTATGGCGATATTTAATTGGTGATACCATAAAATTTACTTCAATAAAACCATATCGAATAAAAATTACTGGCAGAACCAAACATTTTATTAATGCCTTTGGCGAAGAATTAATAATTGAAAATACAGAAAAAGCCTTAGAAATTGCCTGTAAAAAAACAAATACTAGTATAAAAGAATATTCTGTCGCTCCTGTTTTTATGGAAAACGGCAAAAAAGGAAAACACCAATGGCTAATTGAATTTATTCAAAAACCAAAAAATACCGATTTCTTTATGGAAGTTTTAGATACTGCATTAAAAAATATAAATTCCGATTACGAAGCAAAACGATATTTAAGCATTACGCTAGAAAAACCTATTTTAAGTATAGCAAAACCAAACTTATTTTACAATTGGCTTAAAAATAAAAAAAAATTAGGAGGACAACACAAAATACCAAGATTATCAAACGACAGAAAATTTATAGAAGAACTATTACAATTAAATAACAGATAACATATCTTTGCAAAAAAATAAAATGACACAAAGCATACAAGAAATACAAGAAGAAATCATCGACGATTTTGCTATGTTTGATGATTGGATGGAAAAATACGAATACCTTATAGAACTAGGAAAATCCTTACCAATTATTGATCAAAAATACAAAACAGACGATAATTTAATTAAAGGATGCCAATCTAAAGTTTGGCTTCATGCCCAAAAAAAAGCAGATAAAATTATCTATACAGCAGATAGCGATGCCATTATTACCAAAGGAATCATTGCCTTATTACTTCGTGTGTTTTCCAACCAAAAACCAACCGATATTTTAAATATAAAAACCGATTTTATCGATAAAATTGGGTTGAAAGAACACCTATCACCAACTAGAGCAAACGGTTTAGTTAGTATGATAAAAAAAATTAAATTATACGCTTTAGCATCACAAGCAAACGAATAATAAAATTGACTAGTAACCTACAACTTCAGATCAAAACACTACCAGATTCTCCTGGAGTATATCAATTTTTTGATAAAAATGAGTTAATAATCTATGTAGGAAAAGCAAAAAATCTAAAAAAAAGAGTTTCCTCTTATTTTACCAAAAACCACGATTATGGTAAAACCAGCGTTTTAGTAAAAAAAATAGTTCGCATTGAACACATCGTTGTTAAAACCGAAACAGATGCCTTATTACTAGAAAATAACCTAATAAAAAAGTACCAACCACGATACAATATTTTACTAAAAGACGATAAATCTTATCCGTTTATTTGCATTAAAAACGAACGATTTCCTCGTATATTTTTAACTCGACGTGTTATTAAAGATGGTTCTGATTATTTCGGACCATATACTTCGGTTCGCACAGCAAGAGCTTTATTATCCTTAATTAAAGAGTTATATCCTTTACGGACTTGTAATTATAATTTATCTATAGAAAATGTAAATTCAGGCAAACACAAAGTATGCTTAGAATACCATATTAAAAACTGTAAAGGTCCTTGCGAAGCACTACAAACCGAACAAAATTATAACGCAGATATCAAAGCAATTAAAAATATTGTAAAAGGAAATTTTACACAATCCTTACAAAAATTTAAAGAAATGATGCTTGATTTTTCAAATAAAACCGAATTTGAAGAAGCACAAAAAATAAAAGAAAAATTAGATTTACTTAAAAATTACCAAGCAAAATCTACTATTGTAAATCCAAGTATCTCTAATGTAGATGTGTTTAGTTTAATTTCCGATGAAAATTTTGCGTATGCTAATTTTTTAAAAATTGTAAACGGAAATATTATCCAATCGCACACAACCGAAATTAAAAAGAAACTTGCCGAAACCGATAAAGAAATTTTAGAATTGTTTATCGTTGAAATCCGACAACGATTTAACTCCATTACCAAAGAAATATACGTGCCTTTTTTAGTGGAATTAGGCGAAAATTTAAAAGTAACGATTCCTAAAATTGGCGATAAAAAACGCATTGTAGATCTATCCATACGAAATGCCAAATATTACAGACAAGAACAATTCAAACAAATAAAAATTACCGATCCAGACAGACACGTAAACCGAATGATGTCGCAAATGAAAAAAGATTTGCGATTATTGATAGAACCAAGACATATCGAATGTTTTGATAATTCAAACATACAAGGTACAAACCCTGTTGCAGCTTGTGTGGTTTTTAAAAACGGAAAACCAAGTAAAAAAGATTACCGTAATTTTAATATAAAAACTGTTATTGGACCAGACGATTTTGCTTCAATGACCGAAGTTGTCTATCGCAGATACAAACGCTTACTAGACGAAAACCAAGACTTACCACAACTAATTATTATCGACGGTGGTAAGGGACAATTATCTGCAGCCTTAAAAAGTTTAGACGCTTTAGGTTTGCGAGGAAAAATTGCCATTATCGGAATTGCAAAACGTTTGGAAGAACTTTTTTATCCTGATGATCCGATACCGTTGTATCTAGATAAAAAATCCGAAACTCTTAAAATTATTCAACAATTACGAAACGAAGCACATCGCTTTGGCATTACACATCATCGTAACAAACGAAGCAAAAATGCTATAAATTCCGAATTAGCACAAATTCCAGGAATTGGTGAAAAAACAATTATTACATTACTAAAAAAGTTCAAATCCACAAAAAGAATAACAAATGCTAGTTTAGAACACCTAACAGAAGTAATTGGTAAAGATAAAGCATCTAAAATTTATAGTTATTTTAACCGCAAAAATTCATAAAATTAGCGTTGTTTAAAATGCGTGATACCAAATTAATTTTACAACATTATAAAGTTAAATTGGTATAAAAACACTTTCAAACTCCCTTAAATTTTTAATTAAAACACAGCAAATCAAATAATTAAAAAATTTTAATATACTGTGCTTTATTTTTACACTTTGATTAACATATTATGTAGGATCGATATAAAAGTTGGGAAAAAGTTATAAAAAGGTATCCCATTTGCTTGTAAATGTAAAATAATTAATCTAACA
>CAYOWM010000010.1:0-13845 GCA_964407635.1 uncultured Flavobacteriaceae bacterium | reverse complement strand
AGTAGATCCTAAAAAAAGAATTTTATTCGACCCAAAAGAAAGCATAGAATTTAACGGAAACACAGGACCATTTATTCAATATACTTACGCTAGAATTCAATCTATTTTACGAACCGCAACTTTTGACTATTCAAAAAATATAGACTCTATTAATTTACACGAAAAAGAACGAAATGTAATCAAACAATTAAATAATTTTCCAGAAATTATACAAGTAGCAGCAAAAAATTACAGTCCAGCAATTATTGCAAACTACACCTACGATTTGGTTAAAGAGTACAATTCTTTTTATCAAAGTCTGTCTATTTTTAATTGCGAGGATTTAGACACCAAAATATTTAGAGTGCAATTATCTAAAAAAGTTGGGGATACCATAAAATTAGCCTTTAAAACATTAGGAATAGAAGTGCCAGAAAGAATGTAATTAGATGATGTATTCAACTTTAAAATTAGCACAATTAGCTTTGCATTATTGCAAGGAAAACGATATAAAACACATTGTTATTTCTCCAGGTTCGCGAAATGCACCATTAACAATAGGCTTTTCAAACGATGCTTTTTTTAATAGTTATAGCGTTGTAGATGAGCGTTCTGCAGGTTTTTTTGCTTTAGGAATTGCACAACAAACACAACAACCAGTTGCTTTAGTTTGTACTTCTGGCTCTGCATTATTAAATTATTATCCAGCAATTGCCGAAGCATATTACAGCAATATTCCACTACTTATTTTATCAGCAGATAGACCAAAGCACCTTTTAGAAATTGGCGATGGACAAACTATAAAACAAGAAAATGTCTATGCAAATCATATTTTAAAATCTGTTTGTTTAGATGAAATAGCATTAGAAAAATCAAGTATTCAATTTAATGAAGCCATCCAGATAGCTAAAGAAAAATCAGGACCAGTACATATAAATATTCCATTTGATGAACCTTTATATAATACCACATCTACAAAATATAACTTTGTTAAAATAAAAAAAACACCCAAAAAAACGCTATTAAACGAAACGCCATTAGAAGTAGATTTTTTAGAAAAATTTGCTAAAATTTGGCATACGAGTTCTAAAAAAATGATTTTAATCGGAGTTCATTATCCATCAGAATTACTTCAAAAACAAATAGAACACGTTTTAAAAGACCCTTCGGTTTTGGTGCTGACCGAAACAACTTCAAATATATATTCTTTAAATGCGATTAATAGTATTGATAAACTAATAATTCCGTTATCAAAAGACGAATTACAAGAACTCCAACCAGAAATTTTAGTAACTTTCGGAGGAATGGTAGTTTCAAAAAAAATAAAACAATTTTTACGAAATTACCAACCAAAACACCATTGGCATATTGATAAAAAACGAAGTCAAGACACCTATCATTGTTTAACACAACATTTTAAAATATCTATTGAATTATTTTTTAGTCAATTTTTCTTTTTAACTAAAAATGTAAAAAGTGATTATCAAAAGAAATTTTTAGAAATTAAAGAAAAACGTACTCAAAAACACCAAAATTTCCTTAAAAAAACAATTTTTAGTGATTTAAAGGTGTTTGATGTTGTTTTAAACTCCTTCCCAAAAGAAAAAATACAACTTCAAATAAGTAATAGTTCTATTATTCGATACACACAACTTTTTGATTTACCAACAAACAATACTATTTTTTGTAATAGAGGTACAAGCGGAATTGACGGCAGTACATCCACGGCAATAGGTGCAGCATCCATCGAAAAAAATCAAACCGTTTTAATTACAGGAGATATTAGCTTTTTTTACGATAGCAATGCCTTGTGGAACAAATATATAAAACCAAATTTCAGAATAATTTTAATTAATAATTCTGGTGGAGGAATATTTCGTTTTATCGAAGGACCAAAATCAACTAAATCACTAGATTATTTTGAAACTTCGCATAATTTAACTGCCGAACATTTATGTAAAATGTTTAATTTTGAGCATATTATAGTGAATAACTTACCAGATTTAACCAAAAAATTATCTAATTTTTACCAAGAAAGCTCCCAACCAAAATTGCTTGAAATCCAAACCCCAAAAGAGATAAACGATATTGTACTAAAAAAATATTTTAAAGCTTTAACGTGATTTTTAAAATGTTAAAAACTTTAGTGCAATCTTTTTTATTTTTTTTATATATTTGGTACGTATTTTTAACAACACTTAAAAAATTATAATTATGAGTAAAAGAGACGATTTAATTGCATTATATGCAAAAGAATTAAAAGAAAAAGCAAATGTAACTCCAGATATGGATTTACTAACAAAAGTTACTATTGGTTGTGGACCATCAATTTACAATAGAGATGCAGCATCGGTTGCTTGTGGTCAAGAATCGGAATTAGAAACGGTAAAGAAAAACTATTTAATTAAAAAATTGGGTTTAGCGGATAGCCCAAAATTAGATGAAGCAATTAAAGAAGTTTGCGAACAATTAGGTACGTCAAACCGAAATAAATACAGAGCAATGTTCTACTATTTATTATGTGTTAAATTTGGTAAACAAAATATTTACAACTAGAAAATTAACCAATCTTAATATTGAAAAATCGCTTAAATTAATTTTTAAGCGATTTTTTTTTATTAGTAACACTTTTAGTTTCTTACACCATTTTACAAGATTGTTAGCATCGTTAATTACTTTTTTAATTCTACCTTTAATATTTACTACAAATTAACTAAATTCGCCACCTTAATCAATCTTGTTTTTTTGTATTAAGTTATGGAAACTAAATGAATGAATAACAAAACAAACATACCAAATGAAATTATCACTGATAAAATATATTTTATTAGAGGTGAAAAAATAATGCTAGATAGTGATTTAGCTGCACTTTTTCCGATGCCATTTACAGAACAAGGTGTTGCCATGTTGTCAAGTGTATTAAAAAGTAAAACGGCAATCAAAGTAAATATTCAAATTATACGAATTTTTACACAAATGAGAAACTTGCTTTCCTATCATAAAGAAATTCTTTTAAAACCAAAAGAAATTGAAGGTAGAGTAAGCTCTCACGATGAACAAATGCTATTAATTTTTTGAATATATTAAGCAATTTGAACAAACAAAACAAGAATTACTAGAAAATAAAGAACGTACTAAAATAGGTAATAAAAAATAATGAGCACCAAATTTAACACATACAAAGGATTAGATTTAACCAAAGTAGCAGATGAGGTTTTAGATTTTTGGGAACAAGAAAACATTTTTCAAAAAAGTATTGATCAGCGTAGCGAAAACAAACCTTTTGTCTTTTACGAAGGACCACCATCGGCAAATGGTTTACCAGGAATCCATCACGTAATGGGAAGAACCATAAAAGATTTATTTTGTCGTTATAAAACCATGCAAGGCTTTCAAGTAAAGCGTAAAGCAGGTTGGGATACACATGGTTTACCAATAGAACTTGGTGTAGAAAAAGAATTAGGAATTACCAAAGAAGATATTGGCACTAAAATTACCGTAGAACAATACAACGAAGCTTGTAAAAAAGCAGTCTTAAAATATACCGATATTTGGGAAAATCTTACCAAAAAAATGGGTCATTGGGTAGATATGAACGATCCGTATATTACCTACAAATCCAAATATATGGAAACGGTTTGGTGGTTGCTTAAACAAATGTATTCCAAAAATTTATTGTACAAAGGATATACCATTCAGCCATATTCACCAAAAGCAGGAACTGGTCTTAGCTCACACGAAATTAACCAACCAGGTTGTTACCAAGACGTTACAGACACTACAATTGTAGCACAATTTAAAGCAATAAAACCAAAAGATAATCCTTTTTCAAAAGATTTAGATTGGAGCAATACCTATTTTTTAGCATGGACAACTACACCTTGGACACTACCAAGTAATACTGCTTTAACCGTAGGAAATAAAATAGAATACGTTGTCGTAAAAACATTTAACCAATACACATTCAAACCAATGCAAGTTATTTTAGCAGAAGCTTTAGTAGGAAAGCAATTTGGTAAAAAATACACTTTGGTAGAAAATATTTCGGACTTAGAATCGTACAATCAAGGCGATAAAAAAATTCCGTATATGCTTATAGATTCTTGTAAAGGTAGCGATTTAGTAGGTATTAAATACGAACAATTATTACCATACACACTTCCATATCAAAACCCAGAAAATGCTTTTAGAGTTATTGCAGGTGATTTTGTTACTACCGAAGATGGTACAGGTATCGTACATACAGCACCAACTTTTGGGCAAGATGATGCTAAAGTAGCAAAAGAAGCAAAACCAGAAGTTCCGCCAATGTTGGTGTTAGACGAATATGACAATCCTGTTCCGCTTGTAGATTTACAAGGTAAATTCCGTAAAGAAATGGGCGAATTTGCAGGTAAATATGTTAAAAACGAATATTATGCCGATGGCAAAGCACCAAACCGTTCTGTAGATGTAGAAATTGCCATAAAATTAAAAGAGGAAAACAAAGCCTTTCACGTAGAAAAACACAAGCATAATTATCCGCATTGTTGGCGAACCGATAAACCAATTTTATATTATCCGTTAGACAGTTGGTTTGTAAAAGTAACCGAAAAACGAGATAGAATGTTTGAGCTAAACCAAAGCATAAACTGGAAACCAAAATCCACAGGAACAGGTCGTTTTGGAAATTGGCTTAAAAACGCAAACGATTGGAACTTATCTCGCTCTCGGTTTTGGGGAATTCCGTTACCTATTTGGCGAAGCGAAGATGGCACAGAAGCAATTTGTATTGGTTCGGTAGCAGAATTAAAATCCGAAATGCAAAAAGCAATAGATGCTAATTTTATGCAAGAGGATATTTTTGCCGATTTTGAAGTCGGAAATATGTCCGAAAAAAACTACGATAAAATAGATTTACATAAAAACATTGTAGATAAAATTATACTAGTTTCCGATAGTGGTAAACCAATGAAACGCGAAAGCGATTTGATAGATGTTTGGTTTGATTCTGGCTCGATGCCTTATGCACAACAACATTATCCGTTTGAAAACAAAGAAACCATTGACGAAAATAAATTTTTTCCAGCTAATTTTATTGCCGAAGGTGTTGACCAAACTCGTGGTTGGTTTTACACACAACACGCAATTGCAACTATGGTTTTTGATTCTGTTGCCTATAAAAATGTCGTTTCGAATGGTCTTGTTTTAGACAAAACAGGAAAAAAAATGTCCAAACGTCTCGGCAATGCTATTGAACCTTTCGGAGCAATCGACACATACGGAATTGATGCTATTCGTTGGTATATGATTTCTAATGCAAACCCTTGGGATAATTTAAAATTTGACCTAGCAGGAGTAGAAGAAGTAAAACGTAAATTTTTCGGAACACTTTATAATACCTATTCGTTTTTCGCATTATATGCAAATATCGATGCCTTTGCTTACGCTGAAGCGGAAATAGCTATCGATAAAAGACCAGAAATTGATCGATGGATATTATCCGAACTAAACACACTTATCCAAAATGTAGAAGCATTTTATAACGATTATGAACCTACAAAAGCAACAAGAACAATACAAAATTTCACCACCGAATATTTAAGCAATTGGTACGTGCGATTAAGTAGAAGACGTTTTTGGAAAGGCTCGTATGAAACCGATAAAATTTCGGCATACCAAACCCTTTACACTTGTATGACTACACTTGCAAAATTAATGGCTCCAGTAGCTCCGTTTTTTGCCGATAGATTGTACAAAGATTTAAACCAAACAACCAATAAAGAGGAATTTAATTCGGTGCATTTAAGCTTTTTTCCTAAATATAACGAATCTTTTATTGATAAAGATTTAGAACGAAAAATGCAAAAAGCACAAAAAATTTCCTCGATGGTATTGTCTTTACGTAAAAAGGAATCCATAAAAGTGCGTCAACCATTACAACGAATAATGATTCCTGTTTTAGATGCAAAAGAACGAGAAGATATTTTAGCAATTGCTAATTTAATAAAAGCAGAAGTAAATGTTAAAGAAATAGAATTACTCGACGATGCTTCGGATATTTTAGTAAAACAAATAAAACCAAATTTTAGAGTATTAGGACCTCGTTTTGGTAAAGATATGCGTTTTGTAGGACAAGAAGTAGCCAAATTTACCCAAAAAGAAATTACCGAAATTGAAAAAAATGGTAAAATTGATGTTAAAATAAACGATAATTTCGTATCTTTATCACGCAATGAAGTAGAAATATCTACACAAGATATTGCAGGTTGGTTGGTTGCAAATCAAGATAACTTAACAGTAGCTTTAGATATTACTATTTCCGAAGAATTAAAAAAAGAAGGAATTGCACGAGAATTAATAAATCGTATTCAAAATTTACGAAAAGATTCCGATTTTGATGTTACCGATAAAATTGAATTACAAATAGAAAACAATAAAATTATTGAAGATGCTGTTAGAGGAAATGAAACATATATTAAAAATGAAACATTAACAAAAGATTTAATTTTTGTAAATACGCTTGAAAATGGTATAGAAATTGCATTTGACGATGTAATTACAAAAATTAAAATAAGTAAATCCCTATAAGATATGGACAAAATTGAAAAATACGGAGAAAAAGAATTGGCAGAATTTAAAGAACTAATTTTAGAAAAAATGAGTCGTGCTGAAAAAGATTACGAAATGTTGGTTAGCACCTTTAAAAACGGAAGTAATAATGGTACAGACGATACAGCACCAACTTTTAAACCAAACGAGTCTGGTGCAGCAACTATGTCTAAAGAAGCAAATGTAAAATTGGCAATTCGCCAACAAAAATTTATACGAGACCTTAAAAATGCTCTAATTAGAATTGAAAATGGCACTTATGGTGTTTGCCGAGTTACAGGTAAATTAATTCAAAAAGAAAGGTTACGATTAGTACCACACGCAACTTTAAGTATTGAAGCTAAAAAACGACAAATAAATTAAAATAATAGATGCGTTTTATAGCTTTTGTAAGTTTTTTAGTAATTACAAAAATGCTTTTTGCTCAAAAAACAGTAACCAAAGAAATTATTTTTAAAGGTACTTCTATTTCTATTAAATTAGAAAACATTGACCAATTAGAGTTAAAACACGCTAACAATAATAAAATTATAGTTACTTCATCGGAACAAACAGACGAAGTTTCTTTTTTTACTATAGAAGCAAATAGCAAAGAAGCTGTTATTAAAAATACAAAAGC
The DNA here is from genome assembly GCA_964407635.1 of uncultured Flavobacteriaceae bacterium. Lineage (GTDB taxonomy): Bacteria > Bacteroidota > Bacteroidia > Flavobacteriales > Flavobacteriaceae > S010-17. Next base: position 6,656 of record CAYOWM010000010.1, on the reverse strand, counting down.
AAAAGTCAAAAAATTATCCAATGCTTGTATTGAAGCACCTTTATTGAGTTCGTATAGTATTTCTATTCCTGAAAAACTAACGGTAAACATTTTTATTCACAACGGAAATTTTAAAACGAATTTCTTTTCTGGTGTGTTAAATATCGAATTGGATACTGGTGAGATAGAGTTAAATCGCTTTAACGGAACTATAAAAATTAAACATATAGACGGAAATATTTTTAGTAATTTTAACCAAGGAGAACTTATAATACATAATCATTTAGGAAAAACAAAGTGCAATTTAAAAAGTAAAACCCTTCAAAAAAATAAACAAAATATTAACGGATTTTTACAAAACAGAATAAATCATTTAGAAATGGAAACCATTCGAGGAAATATTTATATAAAAAGCGTAGAAACATTATAATATTTCTATTTTTGTAAACCAAAATAAAAACCATTTGAAAAAAGCAAGTCTATTAATTATTATTGTTTTATTAATTGATCAAGTTAGTAAAATATACATAAAAACACATTTTACACTAAACGAGCATATAAATATCTTAGGTATGGATTGGGCAAGAATTCATTTTACCGAAAATATGGGTGCAGCTTGGGGTTTTCAATTAAATAATTTTTTAACGTTTTTAAGCCAAGAACAATCTAAAATTATATTAACTATTTTTAGAGTTTTTGCCATTGCAGGTATTGGTTATTGGTTGTTTAGCTCTATACAAAAAAAAGCAAGTACCATTTTTATAGTAGCTGTTTCGTTAATATTTGCAGGTGCTTTGGGTAATATTATAGACTCTATTTTTTACGGAGTTATTTTTGAGGAAAGTACGTACAATACTGTTGCATCAGCATTTACTGGCAAACACTATGGCAATTTATTTCACGGCAAAGTAGTAGATATGCTATATTTTCCGATGTGGTCAGGAAAATTACCTTCTTTTTTAGGTGGAAAAGAATTCACTTTTTTTAATGCCATTTTTAATTTTGCAGATATGGCAATAAGTATTGGTGTTGGTTTGTTATTACTATTTAATAAAAAAGCATTTCCTGGAAAGTAAATTACATAAAAGCCAATTGTAAATTAGTTGCATTACAATTGGCTTTTACGAATTCAAAAAATTATAAGGATATATGCTAATTATAAAACATAGCTAATTCGTTAAAATCAATACATTTTTCCTCTAAATAACCCTCTAAAAATTTGTTAGCATATTCAATACCATTTTTTTTCTCAATTTCTAATAAGGTATTGTATAATTTTTGTGTGCAATCAATACATTTTTTTGTAGTAAATTTGGTAGAAACTGAAAATTGGGATTTAAAATTATTGTTTGCACTAGGTTCAAATCTACTAATTGTCCAATACGAACTATTATCATCTGTTCGCCATTTTAAAATAGCATTTACATTTTTACCTTCTGATAAATATTCTTGTACTCTATTGTAAATTGTTTCAGGAATTGCAGAATCGTTACCAATAACATTTCGGATAATTGTTTTTTCAATTCGTGGTAATTGTTTAATGGTACAATTGTGTGTTCTTGCGAAGTTTATAGTTTCTGGGTTTAATTCTAATGCAAACATAATTTTGTGTTTTTTAATTACATTGCAAAGATATGATGGTAAAAGAGTTGATAATCAAGGTTATTTACCCTTTTGTCTTGGGGAAAATTACCCTTTATCAATCTTATAACTCAAAATTTAATTATGAATAGCAGGAGCCATTAACTGAAAAGTTGGAATATATACTTTAAATTTAAGGGTTGAGGTAAAATTTATCATATTAAAAAAACCACGCATCGCTCCCATTGGTGCATTTAGCATACAAAAAGAATTATAAGTGTGTTTTTCTTTTGGAGCTAAAATCGGTTTTTTACCAATAACGCCTTCTCCATTTATTTCTTGAGTTCTGTTTAAAGAGTCAAATATATGCCAGTTTCTACCAATTAATTGTACCGAATCTTTAGATTGGTTTTCGATACAAACTTCATAACTAAAAACATAAAGCATTCTAACCTCGCGACTATCAAATCGTGTGCCTTCAAAATTCGTTTTTACCGAAACTTTTATGCCTTTTGTTATTTGTTGAACCATTTTTGTATTACTTGCCTTTAAACGAATTACAAAGTTATGGTATTTTTTATCATTTTTCAAATAAAAATACTAAAAAACATACTTTTTAGCTTGTTTTTACTCTGTTTTTAGTAAAAAATAGCATTTTTATAGCGAAATGTGCCAAACTCCGTTACCAAAAGTTGCAACAATCATTTCGTTATATTGGTAATCTATTACCATACTTGTAATAATAGTATATGGTAAATTTTCGCCAAAGCGAAGCCATTTTTTATCTTTTAAGTAATATACTCCAAAATCATTAGCAAGATATAGAACCTTTGTTTTTTTGTTAAAAGCCAATCTATTTGCTGGAATATTTGGTAAATTATACGAAATATTTTGCCAAGTTTTTCCGCCATCCTCCGATTGAAAAATTTTATTCCCTTTTTCTAAATTTCGCAAAGAAAACCAAACCTTATTTGGATTTTCATCATCGGTTATAACCGTTGAGATAATAGATTTTTGCGTTAATAAATCCGTAAATTCTTTCGAAATAATTTGCCAATCTTTTCCTGCATTGGTAGATTTTAACAAATATCCTTTAAAAATATAGCTTTCGTATTTTCCTTTTATAGGATAGCTAACCGATTGGTTTGCTAAATAAATAATGTTGCTATTACTTTTAGGAATTGCGATACTTGCACCACGACCAGCACCTTTTTTTGGTGTAATATTTTTCCAAGTTCCTTTTTTACCTAAATCATCCGAAACGTATAATTTGGTATTATGCGAAACATATAAACGATTTTTATGACTCGAATCTTCCATCAAAACACCATCTTTATGCATAATAGAAATAGGTTTCCCGTTGTTTAATTTTAAGGTTACTTTGCGTTTGGTTTCGGCATTGTAAACACTAAGGTATCGGTCTTTAATATAAATTCTGTTTTTATCATTCGGACTTACGTAAATTCCTCCTTCGTGTACTTCAATAGGATAATATGGTTGGTTGTCAAAATCGTTTAGATAATAACCGCAATCTTGTGTTCCGATGGCAACTAATCTAGAATTAGCATCCGAATAATATCCCATTTCAAAAATAAGATTTGCATTTAATTTAGGGAATCCGTTTTGCCAAGTTTCGCCATTATCTTTACTTTTTACCAATCCTGCATCATTAGCATAGAATATTGTTCCGTCTTTGGTAATTACAACATCTCTAGTGTCTTGATGCACTTTACCAATACCAATATTTTTAAATTCCGTATCGGAAGGCGTTTTCATTTTTAAATACCAATCTTTTAAAAATAAGATGCCATTTTGTTCGTGTATTTTTGGCATAAAGTGTGTTCCTGATTTTACTATTTGCTCTGAAACGAGTTTAAAATTGGTAAAATCGGTACTTTTTAAAGTTATAGAATTCACTTTAGTGTATTCTCTCTTTCCATTTGTAAAACGGTGTGCAACAGAAAAATGAGCGTATAAAACACCATTTTCAGATACAAACATAGAAACATCTTTTATGTAATATCCAATAGATTTGTCTATTTTTTTTGTAAATTTTGAAATAATATTAGTTTTGTTTTGCCAAGTTTTTCCACCATTTGTAGATTTGAATAGCATATAGTTATCTTTTTTTGTGCCATTACAAGCAGTTACATAAACGATATTCGGATTATTTGGATGTACAACGACAGTAAAAAGTTCTACTTTGCTAGTAAAATTAGTGCTTAAATCGGCAATTTTTTTAAAGCTACTACCTTTATTAACCGATTTATAAACGCGTTTATCGTCAATAGCATAAATCGTATTATGCTTTTTACTCATCGAAAAATCCAATACATAAAAATTACCAGATGGTTTAGACCAAGTTTTTCCGTTATCGAAAGATTTTAAAATTCCGAAACCATAAAAATTCTTTTTAATTGCCGAAAATCGTATCGGATTTTTAAATTTATAACCAGTAGAAATGTATAAGGTATCGTGTAGTTTTATAATTTTATTTATGTCTAATGTTGGCGTGTTTTTGGTTAGATAAGTCCACGTTTCTCCTTGGTTAAAAGTTTCGTAAAGACCAGCAAACGAAACACCAGCAAGTAAATGATTAGCATCATTAGGATCTGCCCAAAGCGAACTGATACGACCGTTTCCAAACCAGTATTTTTCAGTACTTGCCGAAAATTTATTTAATTTATCTGTGTACGGTTGGTTTGTTCCTAGTTTTTGCCAAGTGTGTGTGTTTTTTACGGTATCGATTGCTTTTTTGGTAGATTCTTGTTTAGATTTACACGAAAGTAAAACAAGAAATAGTAACAGTAGTAATTGATTTTTCATAAACAAATATACATAATTTTGTAATTAAGTAGCTCATAACTATTTTTGCTTTTTAACAGTATAGTAATCTTTTAAACCCATAGCAATACTAAAAAAAGACAAATTGAAAATAAATTTAACAATATTAAAATCTTTGTTATTTGCAAAATCGAATCCAGCCATTATTAAAGCATAAATAATTCCGATAAGTACATTGTTAATTACGATGTATTTAGTTTGTTTTTTCATTTAGTCTTTTTTAGCCGTGATTTTATATTAAAAAGTTCTATTTCATATTCAAATTACTGCATTACTTTTTCTGCTTTATCTGTAAATTTGTCAATGGTTTTTTGTGGAATAAAGCCTTTTGAAGCAATTATAATTCCGATTACCATTAAAACAATTCCCATAATTTTACGAATTTTATTGATAACTCTAGGTGTTAATTTATTTTTGAGTTGTTTTGCTAAAAATATTTTTCCTAAATCGGTTATAAAATACGCAATAATAATTATCGTAAAATACCAAAAAATACGATTGCCATCCATACCAAGATTAGAACTAACTACAATAATTAAGGCAAGCCAAAACCCAAGCACACCAACGTTAATAAAGTTTAGTAAAAATCCCTTTAAAAATAAACCAAATCCGTTTGTTTTTTCTACAACAACAAGGTCTGGATCTAGTATTATTTTACGTCGTTTTTCTTTAATAAAACTAATTAATCCGTAAGCAAATAAAATTAATCCTCCTGCAAAAAACAATCTTGGATCGTCTTTAATTTCATTTAATAGAGCATAACTACCATAATACGAAATAACAATAAAGATAATATCTGCAAAGATAACACCTAAATCAAATATAATTGCTTCCTTAACACCTCTTGTTGCACTAGTTTCTAGTAAAACAAAAAAAACAGGACCAACCATAAAGGAAAGAAAAAATCCAGACAGTAAAGCATTTACAATATCAAAATTCATATAATTATTTTGAAATTAAATTAGTTATTAAACATCGTCAAAATCTATGACAATGGTATCCGAAACAGGATGTGCTTGGCAAGTTAAGATTAAACCTTCGGCAACCTCTTCTTTAGATAAAATAGTATTTTTATCCATACTTGCTTCACCTTGTGTAACTTTAGCAATACAGCTTGAGCAAACACCACCTTGGCAAGAATACGGAGCATCTAATTGGTTTTTTAGAGCAACATCTAAGATGGTTTCTTTTTTATCCATTTCAAGGCTAACTTCCTCATCATCTAGCATAATGGTTATTTTAGCTGTTCCGTTTAAATTTTTGGTTTCTGTTTTACTTTCGGAAGCTGTAAAAAGTTCAAAATGTATGTTTTCTTTTGCTAAACCTTTTAAATTTAATGTATCCGAAACCGTGTTAATCATCATTTCAGGACCACAAATATACGCATCGTTAAAAGTTAAATTTTTATAGGTATTTAAAACATAATTTACAACCGATTGGTCAATTCTACCAAATAACGATCCTTCTGGTTGTTCTTTACTAAAGACATATTGTACAAAAAAACGGTTTGGATGTTCTTGTTTTAATTGGTTTATCTTGTCGTAAAATATGGTTTCAAAAGTAGATTTGTTTCCGTAAACCAATACAAAATTGCTGTTAGGTTCATTGTTTAAAACAGCTTGAATCATTGCCATAATTGGTGTGATACCACTTCCTGCAGCAAAACCTAAATAATTTTTTGTATTTGCAGTATTTGTTGGCAATATAAATTTTCCTTCTGGTTTAGAAACTTCTAAAACATCGCCATTTTTTAAATTTCGGTTTGCATAAACGGAAAATGTTCCGTTGGTAACTTCTTTTACAACCACGCGTATTTCTTGGCTGTTTGGTGAAGTACAAATCGAATAGGCTCGTCGTACTTCTTTATTATTTATTACTGCTTTAAGTGTACTATATTGACCTGCAACAAAATTAAATTCGGTTTTTAACGAATCAGGAATACCAAAAGCAATAGAAACCGAATCTTTGGTTTCTCGTTTTATATCTACAATTTTTAATTTGTAAAATTTGGACATATTTTTATATTTTTAAAATCCAAATTTACAAAAAAAAGAGCATACCATCTTATAAATTTGAAGCAATACTTTTTGCAATTTCTTGCATTTGTTCTGCAGTAAACGATTCTTTTTTACTAAACTGAATATCCTGCATACTTTGTAACGGAATCAAATGCACGTGTACATGCGGAACTTCCAAGCCAATTACACTCATACCGATTCGTTTACACGAAATTGCTTTTTCCATTGCAATGG
>CAYOWM010000009.1:0-14349 GCA_964407635.1 uncultured Flavobacteriaceae bacterium | reverse complement strand
GTTTTGAAATGTAGCAGATGAATAAAGATACTTTCAAACTCCCTCAAATTTGGGTATTATTAATTTGTATAATAAGTGTTTTAATTATTTGATTTACTATGTTTTAACTAAAAAATAATAATATAGTGGTGAATTTTGCGGGTTAGGTAAACCACACAATAAAAAAGTAAAATAGCGTTTAATAATACAAAGTAATTTTTACGTGCAAATTATATGTAATCCAACATATAATTTTTATATTTGCAGTCAATTTTTTTTCAAATGAAAAAGTTTATTTTATACATAGTATTTATTAGTAGTATCGTATCGTATTCGCAAATTAGCGAATTAGGTATGTCCTTAGCTGGTTCTAACTATATTGGTGATGTTGGTAAAACAGCATATATTAACCCAAATGCCTTAGCAGTAGGTATGGTTTATAAATGGAATTACTCACCAAGAGTAGTATATCGTGTCGATGCAACCTATATACGAATTAAAGCAGACGATGCTAATGCAACAAACGAATTACGAGTAGCAAGAGATTATAGTTTTAAAAATTCGATAAAAGAATTAGCTATCGGAATAGAGTACAATTACTACGATTACTCTATGATTAAGCAAGAATGGCGTTCTACACCATATTTAATTCTGCAACTAGCAATGTTTAATTACAATCGTGCTGTTAGAGAAACTACACCAGATAATTTTGAAACCGAAAGCAAAACAGGTTTTACCATTCCTTTTGGTATTGGATACAAAACTACCATTGGTAGAAATATAGGTATTGGTTTTGAAACAAAATTCCGTTATAGTTTTACCGATGAGTTGGATTATAACAATCCAAATATTCCGAAACTTAATTTTGGAAATCCAGACAGTAAAGATTGGTATGTAACCACAGGAATTACCATTGTATTTGGATTTGGTAGAAAAGGATGTTACTCAGGTTCGTACTAAATTTATGAAAGGAAATACTATAGACACTTCTAAGCTACCCAAACACATCGCTATTATTATGGATGGCAATGGTCGATGGGCAAAACAAAAAGGAAAATTACGTGTTTTTGGCCATAAAAATGGTGTAAAAGCAGTACGAGATACCATTGAAGGAGCAGCAGAAATAGGAATTAAAGTAGTAACCTTATACGCATTTTCTACCGAAAACTGGAATAGACCAAAACACGAAGTAGATGTACTAATGAATTTATTAGTATCCTCTTTAAAAAAAGAATTAAAATTACTTCAAGATAATAATATTAAACTTCAAGCAATTGGAAATCTAGAAAAATTACCAAAAAAAGCACAAAGCGAACTTAATGAAGTTATAAAAAGTACAAAAAAGAATACACATTTAATCTTAAATTTAGCAATTAGCTACTCCGCAAAAGAAGAAATTGTTAATGCTTTTAAAAAAATTTCTAAAAAAATTGTTAATAATGAACTTTCTATTAAAGAAATAGACGAAAATATTATTAATAACCATTTATATACACGTAATTTGCCAAATGTTGATTTGGTAATTAGAACCAGTGGCGAAAAACGAATAAGTAACTTTCTGTTATGGCAAATTGCTTATGCAGAATTCTATTTTACCGATTTATTTTGGCCAGACTTTAGAAAAAAAAACCTAAAAGAAGCAATAATAGATTATCAACAAAGAGAAAGACGATTTGGTAAAACCAGTGATCAATTACAAAATAATGAATAAAACTACAAGAAACATAGTATTTATTGCAGGTATCCTTTTACAAACAATATCTTTTGCACAAGATGCGAAAAAGGATACTATAATTAAAGATGAAAACTCCTTAAACCTTACCAAACCTAAAAAGTATATTCTTGGTGGTATTACCGTAAAAGGAAATAATAAATTTAGCGAACAATCCATAAAAGCCTATGCAGGTTTAGAAGAAGGAAAAGAATTAAAAGTTCCAGGAGACCAATTGTCTAGTGCTATAAAAAAATTATGGGAATCTAAACTGTTTAATAATATTGATGTGTACGCATTAAAAATGGATGGAAATACCATTTATTTAGAATTTGATGTAGAAGAACTCTCAAAAATTAACAGCGTAAAAATTGTTGGATTAAAAAAATCTAAAGCCGAAGATATTCAAAAAGAAACCGAATTCAAAAAAGGCGAAATGCTTACCGAAAACCTAATCACAACAACCAAAAATTACATCATAAAAAAATATTCAGATAAAGGTTTTCTTAAAACTAAAGTAACTATTGACTACAAAAAAGATACAACTAATACTAATTACAATACAGTAATAACTGTTGATAAAGGTAAAAGAGTAAAAATTAAAAATTTACGTTTTCACGGAAATCTTGCTCTTAAAGACCATAAATTAAAAAAATTACTTAAAAAAACCAAACAAAAAAACTTCTTTCACATATTCAAACCTTCAAAATATAGAGAAGAATTATACCAAGAAGATTTAAAAAGATTGGTAAAAAAATACCAAGAAAAAGGATATCGTGATGCACAAGTTGTAAAAGATTCACTGTCTTGGAACGACGATAATACTGTTAATTTAGATATTACTTTAAAGGAAGGAAATAAATATTATTTTGGAGATATCAAATTTTTAGGAAACACTGTTTTTACCGATGAAAAATTACAAGAATTTTTAAAATTATATAAAGGAGATACCTATAATGGAAAATTATTAACCGAAAGAGTAAACGGTGATGGCACACCAGACTCGCAAGATATTTCTACTATATATTTAAATAATGGATATATGTTTTCTAATGTTACAGCAGTAGAAACCGCAGTAAAAAACGATACCATTAATATTGAAATTCGTATTCACGAAGACGATCCTGCTTATGTAAGACGCGTTAGAGTACTTGGTAATGACAAAACAAACGATCATGTAATTTATAGAGAATTGCGTACCAAACCAGGCGATTTATTTAGCAAAGAAGCTATTATACGTTCTATTCGTGAAATTAGTCAAATGGGATTCTTTGATCCTGAAGCAGTTTCACCTGATGTAAAACCAAATTATCAAGATAAAACTGTAGATATTGATTACAATGTTGTGGAAAAAGGATCTAGTCAAATCGAACTACAAGGTGGTTTTGGAGGTAATACCTTTATCGGAACTTTAGGATTGTCGTTTAGCAACTTTTCTATTAAAAATATTTTTAACGGAAAAGAATACAAACCAGTACCTATGGGTGATGGACAAAGTTTAGCAGTTCGTTTACAGGCAAGTAAATACTCTAGCACCTATAGTTTATCCTTTTCTGAACCTTGGTTTGGCGGAAAAAGACCAAAATCTTTATCCTTTTCTGTTTATAACTCCAAACAATATAGATACGATTACCGCTCTAGAGATGTAGATAAAAGTCAGAAATTAGATATTTTAGGAATAACTTTAGGTTTAGGACAACGTTTAAAATGGCCAGACGATTACTTCACTTTATCAAGCGTTTTAAGTTACCAACGTTACACCTTAAAAAACTTTAATTTAGCAGCATTAGGCTCAGATTTTAACAACGGAAATTCTAATAACTTAGCATTATCGGTTAATTTAACACGAAATTCAGCAGGTCCAAATCCTATTTATCCAATGGGAGGATCTAAATTTACCATTAGTGCAAAATTAACGCCACCATTCTCGTTGTTTACCAATAAAGACTACCGATATTTACCAAATTCAGAAAAATATAAATGGCTAGAATTTTATAAGTTAAATTATTCAGGACAATGGTATCACAACATTTATGAAAAATTGGTTTTAAAAACAGCATTTGATTTTGGATTCTTAGGAGCATACAACAACAAATTAGGAATTTCACCTTTTGAACGCTTTTATGTTGGAGGAGACGGTCTTGGATCAGGACAATTTGACGGCAGACAAACTATCGGATTACGAGGATATCCAAATGCAAGTTTAACCTCTAATCGTGGAGGAACCGTTTACAATAAATTTACTATGGAACTGCGTTATCCTATTACTTTAAAACCAAGTGCATCGATATTTGTATTAGGATTTTTAGAAGGAGGAAATTCCTTTGATAACATTAGATTATTCGATCCGTTAAACTTGAAAAGAGCAGCAGGAGCAGGAATTCGTATCTTTATGCCAGCATTCGGAATGCTAGGAATTGACTTTGCTCACGGATTTGATAACATACCAGGATCTTCGGTAAAATCAGGTTGGCAAACACATTTTATCATAAATCAACAATTCTAAACCATTTTAAAGCAATAATTTAATATATTTGTAGTTAAAGTAAATAAGTTTGGCACGATTTTTACAATTAAACAATTAGATTATGATAAATAAATTTTTATTACCAATTGCATTAGTACTAGTAAGTTTGAGCACCTTTGCACAAAAAGCACAAAAAGTTGGTTACTTAGATATGGAATATATTTTAGAAAATGTACCTGAATATACAGCAGCACAATCTAAATTAGATGCAAAAATTAATAAATGGAACGACCAATTAACAAAAAGAAAAAACGAAATAGATAAATTAACTGCAGATTTAAACAACGAAAAAGCACTTTTAACCGCAGATTTAATTAACGAAAGACAAGAAGATATAGATATAAAAAAGAAAGATTATAGACAAGCACAACAAAATTACTTTGGACCAACAGGCGAATTATTTTTATTGCGTAAACAAATTGTAAAACCAGTACAAGATCAAATTTATAATGCAGTACAAGAAATTGTAAAAGCAAAAAAATACGATTTTATTTTTGATAAGTCTAGTGATTTATTAATGCTATATTCTAATAAAAAATACGATGTTAGCGAGTTAGTTTTAAATAAAATTGTTAAAGGACGAAAACTAAAAGAAAACAAAAAGAAAAAGAAAGATAGAATAGATGCTACATTATCTAAACAAGAATTAATGAAGCAAAAAATAAAAGACCGCAAAGCAAAAGCAGCAGCTTTACGTGAAAAAATAAAAAAAGACCAACAAAAAAGATTAAAAATAAAAGATTCCATTCGTAAAGTAAGAGCAGCTGAGCGTTTAAAAAGAATGGAAGATGCGAAAAATAAAAGAAATGGCGTTGCTAAACCAAAAACAACTCCAAAATCAGACACAAAAGTAAAAGAATCTGTAAAAAAAGAAAAAGCAGAAAATGTTGAAAGAAAAGATACAAAAGCAGCTGATACAGTAGAAACTAACGAAAGTGTTAAAAAGCCAAAACAAGAAACCGCAAAAGAAAAAAAACGAAGAGAACTTTTAGAGCGTATCGCTAAACAAAAAGCAAAAAGAGATTCGTTAAAACAGGTTGCCTTAGAAAAAAGAAAAAAACGGTTAGCAGAAATTAAAAACCGAAAAAAGAAATTACAAGAAAAAAAGAATAAAAACAATTAAACAAAATTTTAAACAATGAAATATTTTAAAACTCTATTACTAGTATTGACAGTAACTACAAGTGTATTTGTTGCAAACGCTCAAAAGGTAGCACACATAAATAGTGAAGAACTAATTGCAGCAATGCCAGAGACAAAAGCAATGAAAGACGAACTTTCTAAAATTGCACAAAACTTTGATAACGATTACAAAGCACAAGAAACCGAACTTCGTACTAAATACGAAAAATACGGAAAAGAAGCTAGTACTAAAACCGATAGCGAAAACGAAGTACGCCAACAAGAATTAGCAAAATTGCAACAAAAATTGCAAAAATATTTAAAAACCGCTCAAGAGGAAATGCAAAAAAAACAAAACGATTTGCTAATTCCTATTATTGAAAAAGCACAAAAAGCAATTCAAGATGTAGCAAAAGAAAAAGGTATTAAATACGTTTTAGATTCTGCTCCAGGTAAAGGACTTATTGTTTTTGATGGCGAAGACTTACTACCAGCTGTAAAAACAAAATTAAAAATTTAATACCTTTTTAAAGGTAATATTTAAAATCGGCTCAAAATTTTATTTTGAGCCGATTTTATGTTTATACTATTCTGATTTTTCATAACGAAAATCTATGAATTTTAGAGTTACGTTTTCCAAAATAAAACAAAATATTTTTTCTAAAACGTGCGTTTTTTACTTGTTTACGCATTCAAAAGTAGGTTTCACGCATTATAATTAAAAATAGGAATGCTTTTTGTTATCTTTGAAACGAATTAACAAACAAACCGTTCGTTTTAAAAGAAAAACCAATGAAAAAAGCACTTGTAGTTACCATGATAACCTTATTTTCAAGTTTAATACATGCACAAAATAAATATTCCGAATTATGGTATAAAGTAAACCAATTTGACCAAAAAGGATTACCAAAATCTGCTTTAAAAGAAGTAGAAAATATTTATAATCTTGCTAAAGCAGAAAAAAATGCACCACAAATTATAAAAAGTATTCTTTTTAAATCTAAATACACCTTAATACTAGAGGAAAATGCACAACTAAAAGTAATAGCATCTATAAAAAACGAAATAGCACAAGCTAAAATTCCTGAAAAAAATATATTGGAAAGTGTTTTAGCAACTGTTTATTGGCAATATTTTAAGCAAAACCGTTGGAAATTTTATAACCGAACAAATACCAAAACAAAACAAGATAGCATTGATTTTAGAACTTGGAATTTACAAACTCTTTTTACCGAAATTAGTAAATACCATAAAAATGCTTTACAAAACGGACTTGTTTTACAACAAAAAAAATTAAAATCTTTTGATGCAATTCTTTATACACAAGAAAATTCTAAAAAATATCGTCCAACAGTTTATGATTTTATAGCACACAATGCCTTGGATTTTTATAAAACAGGTGAAAGTAATTTGCCACAACCAGAAAATAAATTTGAAATATTGGACTCCAATTTTTTAGGAGATACCGATACATTTCTTGCTGCAAATTTTGAGGCAGACGATATAGATTCGCAAAAATTACAGGCTTTAAAAGTGTTTAAAAATTTAACTTTATTTCATAAAAATGATAAAGACAAAACTGCTTTAGTATATTTAACTTTAGAGCGATTGGATTTTGTTAAAGAAAACGCACGATTTGATAATGTAGAGGAAGTGCTTTTCAAAACGCTTAAAAAAATGCAAGAAAAATACCGAAAACTACCAATTTCAACCGAAATTGATTTTCGTATTGCTAGTTACTATTTTGATTTGGCAAACCAATATTCTGCTGAAAATCCAATACATCAATTTACGTATAGAGATGCTTTGGAAACTTGCGAAATAGCAAAAACTACTTTTCCTAATACAACAGGTACATTGCGATGTCAAAATTTAAAAAACACTATTTTAAAAGAATCGTATAATCTTATTGCCGAAAGAAATATCGAAACAAACAAAGCATCCTTTTTTAAAATTACCTATAAAAACGTGTCTAAATTATATTTTAGAGTATATAAAACTTCCGAAAAGCAAGAAAAAAATATACATCAAATTTATAATAACACAGCGATTCTTAACAAAATAAAAAAGCAAAAATTTATTACAGGTTTTGAAAAAATATTGAAGTCCGAAAGTGATTTTCAACAACATAGTACCGAAATAATCTTACCAAAATTAAAGCAAGGTTATTATGTAATTTTAGCTAGTACAGATAAAGAATTTTACAGCATAAATTCATTTGCATATACTTTTGTGCAAGTAAGCAATATTGCCATAAACGAAACACATATAAAAGAAAAATATATCTATCAAGTCGTTAATCGTGAAACAGGAAAACCGCTAGAAAACGCAAAAGTTCGTATTCATAATTTAGAGGATTATAGTAGATACAACAAAAAAATTAACAAAACTCTTTTTACCGATACCAATGGTTTTGTTTCTTTTTCGCCTAAAAATTACCATAGTCAAGTGGTAATTGACGTTAGTTATAAAGACGAAAAAGCAAAATTTAAATACTTTTCGTATAACAAATATCGCTCGTACAGAGGTCGTCCTTATTTAAATAATAATGTATTTTTATTTACCGATAGAAGCATTTATCGTCCTGCTCAAACTGTTTATTTTAAAGGAATTGCTGTTGAAAAAACAAAAAATCATTCCGAAATTATCGCAAATGAAAAAATTAGTATTACCTTAAAAGACGCTAATTATCAAAATGTTAAAACGTTGGAGTTTAAAACAAACGAATATGGTTCGTTTAGTGGTGAATTTATTTTGCCAAATACTGGTTTAACAGGAAATTACAGCCTTCAAATAACAGGAAATAATATTTATGTACAACACAATATTTCGGTAGAGGAATACAAACGACCAAAATTTTATGCCGAATTTAATCCAATTAAAGAAAGCCTTAAATTAAACGATAGCATTACTGTAAAAGGTGTTGCAACAGCTTATGCAGGAAGCAAAATAACCGATGCTAAGGTAGTATATCGTGTAAAAAGAAATGTGCAGTATCCTAAATGGTATTATTGGTACAACCCAAACAGTTATAGTTCGGAAGCACAAGAAATAGCACATGGCGAAACCACAACCAATGCAAAAGGCGAATTTGAAATTCCGTTTTTTGCACAACCTGATTTAAGCGTTTCTAAAAAGGATAATCCTGTTTTTACCTACGAAATTTCAGCAGATATAACAGATATTAATGGCGAAACCAGAAGCACAACAACTAAAGTAAAAATTGGTTACCACACACTTACCATTGCCATGGAAATTGCCGATAAGTTAAACAAAAACAACAAAGAAAATAAAATTATTCTTAGCACAAATAATCTAAATGGCGAATTTGTAGCAACTAAAGGCACATTGAAAATTTACAAAGCAAAAGCTAGTGATTTTGTAAAACGAGAACGTCCTTGGTCTGCTCCTGATTACCAAGTTATTGATACAGCAATATGGAATACTCTTTTTCCGCATGATTATTACAAAAATCAAAATACCGTAGCTCAAAAAGGAGCATTACTTTTTCAAACTAATTTTGATACTGAAAAAAGCAAAGAAATTACGCTTAAAAAAATGAAAAAGTGGCAATCTGGTTTGTATATCGCTATTGCGGAAGGCAAAGATAAATTCCAACAAAAAATTATCGATAAAAGTACCTTTACTGTATATTCAAACAAGGATAAAAAAGTTTCGGACAACAAATTATTTACTATAAAAACCGATAAAAACAGCTACAAACCAAACGAAAATGTGGTTCTAACTATTGGTTCGGCATCTAAAGATATTTCAGTAACGATTTATGTAGAAAAAGATAAAAAAATTGTAGATACGCAAGTAATAAAACTTTCCGATGAAATAAAAAACATATCCATTCCTGTTACAAATAGTGATTTAGGAGGTTTTGTAATTAATTATAATACAACTAATTATAATTATTACAAACAAGGTCGTGTAATCGTAAATGTGCCATATCCTAAAACGGATTTAGAAATAGAAACCCTAACGTTTAGAGATAAATTACAACCAAACCAAGAGCAAACTTGGTCGTTTAAAATCAAAGGTTCAAAAGGAGATAAAGCCGTTGCTGAAATTCTTGCAAGTATGTACGACGCAAGTTTGGATCAATTTAAAGCACATAATTGGTCTTTTAATCCTATACAACATTCGTATTATAGTTCTATTTTATCGAATCGATCTGCAAATGCTTTTGGTACAATTAATTTCAGGGCTTTTAATAAAAGTTCAGATTATTCGTATGTTCAAAAACAAAATTTTGATAAGTTAAATTGGTTTGGATTTAGTTTGCAAAACAGTTATTACCAATACAAACGCTATATACAAAGTCTTAAAAATAGCAAAGTAGAGCAATTGTACGATGCAAATCTTAAAAAAGGCTTGGTAAGAGGTACAGTTAGTGACCAAATGGGTCCAATAGCAGATATAAGTGTTTCCGTAAAGGGAAAAAATACAGGAACCGTTACCGATTTTGATGGTAATTATCAAATAAAAGCAACAGAAGGTGATGTGTTAGTATTTGAACATATTTCGTATAACGGAGCTACGGCAATAGTAGGTAAAAATAATGTTATAAACGTTTGGCTATCCGAATCTGGAGATGCTTTAGAGGAAGTGGTTGTTAGTGCTTATAGTAAAGGTAGAAAATTCAAAAAATCTAGAAAACGAGAACCTGTTGAAGAAATGGAAGAAAGTGCTCCAATGGCTTTACAAGGAAAAGTTGCAGGAGTTGCTATTGCCGAAGAGGATGCAGATACAAACGCAACAACCATTAGAGGTTACAGTTCTATTTCAGCTAATAGTAAAGCTCTAATTATTGTAGATGGTGTAATTTTAAACGGAAATATTTCGGATATAAATCCAAATGATATTTTAGCTATGCGTACCTTAAAAGGCGTTAAAGCAACTGCTTTGTATGGTGCAAAAGCTAAAAATGGTGTAATCCTTATTACCACAAAAAAAGGCTTGCAATTAGATAAAATAAAAGCACGAACTAATTTTAATGAAACCGCTTTTTTCTTTCCGCATTTGCATACTGATGAAAAAGGAAATGTTAGCTTTACTTTTACAACTCCCGAAAGTTTAACCAAGTGGAAATTACAACTATTAGCACACACAAAAGAGTTGCATTCTGCTATTAAATCTTTAGAAACTGTAACGCAAAAAAAACTAATGGTACTACCAAATGCTCCGAGATTTTTACGGCAAGGTGATACAATTGTATTTAGTAGTAAAATTTCAAATCTTAGTGCAAAAAACCTAAATGGTTACGCACAATTAAGCTTAGTAGATGCGATTACAAACCAAAATATAGATACAAATTTAGGCAATACACAAAACACCAAACAATTTAGTGTTGATGCTAACGGAAATACCAGTGTTTCATGGAAATTACACATTCCGTTTGATGTGCAAACGGTACAATATAAAATTGTAGCGAAAGCAGGTAATTTTTCGGATGGTGAACAAAATATGCTTCCTGTTTTAACTAACCGAATGCTAGTTACCGAAACATTACCAATGTGGATTCGTTCTAATCAAACCAAAACATTTACTTTAGATAAATTAAAAAACACCACTTCAGTAACTAGAAAAAATTACAAATTAACCCTTGAAATTACTTCTAATCCTGCTTGGTATGCAGTACAAGCCTTGCCATATTTAATGGAATATCCTTACGAATGTGCAGAGCAAACCTTTTCGCGATATTATGCAAATACCTTGGCTAATTATATTGCAAATTCTAATCCAAAAATTCAAAATGTATTTAAGCAATGGAAAAATTCCGATGCTTTACTAAGTAATTTAGAAAAAAATCAAGAGTTAAAATCACTTATTATTCAAGAGACACCTTGGCTTAGAGATGCACAATCGGAAACCGAACAAAAAAAGCGAATTGCCTTACTTTTCGATTTACATAAAATGAAAAACGAACAAAAAAAGGCACTTAAAAAACTAAAACAAATACAAATGTCTAGCGGAGGATTTCCTTGGTTTAAAGGCTCTCGTTATGAAAACAGATACATTACACAATATATCGTTTCAGGAATTGGTCATTTAGATAAATTACAAGTTTTTAAAGATAAAAATATGCTTTCCGCTAAAACGGAATTCCAAAATATGCTAAACAAAGCCATTGCTTATTTAGACAAACAAATGGTAAAAGATTATAACGAATTACTTAAAACAGCAGATAGAATATATGCAAACAGTAAAAATAAAGAACAGGAAATAGAATTGTTTTTACAAAAAAATAAACCAAGTAATTTTCAGATTCATTATTTATATACACGAAGCTTTTTCAAAGATAAAAGAATGAATAAGAAAACAAAAATAGCAATGGATTATTACACGAAACAAGCATACAAAAATTGGTTTGATTATAAATTATACACCAAAGGTTTACTTGCATTAGTGGCAAAACGAAACGATAATAACGCTAAAGCGGAAGCCATTTTACGTTCGATAAAAGAACATGCTATTACAAGCGACGAACTTGGTATGTATTGGAAAGAAAACACTGCTTCATACTATTGGTACCAAGCACCAATCGAAACACAGGCCTTACTAATTGAAGCCTTTTCCGAAATAAATTTAGCAGATGCAAACACCAATACTAAAGATATAGATAACTTAAAAATCTGGTTGTTAAAAAACAAGCAAACCAATCGTTGGCAAACAACCAAAGCAACTTCCGAAGCAGTATATGCTTTACTATTACAAGGAACAAATTGGATAGAAACTACTAATTTTGTAAACATAAAAATAGGAAATAAAACTATCAATCCATTAGCTTTAGAAAACACTAAAGTGGAAGCAGGTACTGGTTATTTTAAAACGAGTTTTGATAATAGTGAAATTACTCCAGAAATGGCAGAAGTTACCTTGAAAAAAGAGGATGAAGGCATAGCTTGGGGAGCAATGTACTGGCAATATTTTGAGGATTTAGATAAAATAACCTTTGCTAAAACACCTTTGCAATTAACCAAAAAATTATTTGTAAAAACCAACGGAAAGCAAGGTAAAGAATTAACCGAAATTACCGATAAAACCACTTTAAAACTTGGCGATTTAGTAACTGTGCGAATCGAATTAAAAGTAGATAGAAAAATGGAATTCATTCATCTAAAAGATATGCGTGCTAGTGGCTTTGAACCTGTAAATGTACTATCTAGATATAAGTGGCAAGATGGTTTGGGCTATTACGAAAGTACAAAAGATGCTGCAACCAACTTTTTTATAGACAATTTACCAAAAGGCGTTTATGTTTTTGAGTACGATTTACGTGTAAACAACAAAGGTAATTTTAGTAACGGAATAACTACTATTCAGTCTATGTATGCACCAGAATTTTCAAGCCACAGTAAAGGTATTCGTGTAAAAATGGAGTAGAGAATTTGTGGTTAACTCATTGCATAAACCAATGAAAATCCTTCGAAATTTTCAAAATAAATATCGTAAATTTCATAACAATGCTCTTTTTTAATCCAACCTTTGCTTTTTTTGTTAAAAGCATAAAACTTTTCAATTTCTAAGTGTTTTTTAAAGAGTAAACCACCATCAGGATGAATTTTATACAAACTTTCTTTTCCACCCCAAATCATGGTTAATCGTTTTATTAATTCCGTTTTAGATTCTTCGGTTTTTATAAAAAACGGAGCTTCGGTATTGTGAAATGCTCTTAAATCACTATCTATATATTCTAGTTCTTTTCCTAAAAATTTAGGAGCAATTTTTATAATTTTTTCACGATTTTTTTCAATATCAATACCAACAACTTCGTTGCTAATTATAATTGCCGAAAAATTAAACGAATGTGTTATGGATATGCGTTTACCATCTTTTAAATGTGGTTTACCATCATCCGTATAAAACAAATCATCATCGGTATATCCTGCAACTTTAAGTAAATGCCTAACACTTAAAAAACCTTTTCTATGCATTTTTGATTGCATAGCAGCTAACCTGTTTTCACTATTTTTATTTGTAAAAATGGATTCTAATTCCGATAAGGATTCCGATATTTTCCAAACCAAAACAATTGTTTTTTTATTTGGTTTTAAGGTTTTATATAATGGCATCTTTAATTAAAAGTTATTTTGTATTTTTGCAAACTAGTAAATAACATTCTGCAAAATGCAAAGATATACTATAAAAAGCATTTCACACAAAAAATAAATTATGAGTACAAAAACCGATACATACGTAAAATACAAAGTAAAAGACATGAGCTTAGCAGCTTGGGGAAGAAAAGAAATTAAACTTGCCGAAGCAGAAATGCCAGGACTAATGAGCTTACGCGAAGAATATAAAAACGACAAACCTTTAAAAGGAGCAAGAATTGCAGGTTGCTTACACATGACCATACAAACCGCAGTTTTAATCGAAACTTTAATCGATTTAGGAGCTGAGGTAACTTGGAGTTCGTGTAATATTTTTTCTACACAAGATCAAGCAGCTGCAGCAATTGCCGATGCAGGAATATCCGTTTACGCTTGGAAAGATATGAGTGAAGAAGAATTTGATTGGTGTATTGAACAAACCTTGTTTTTTGGCGAAGATAGAAAACCGTTAAATATGATTTTAGACGATGGTGGTGATTTAACCAATATGGTTTTTGATAAATATCCTGAATTGGCAAAAAATATTAAAGGATTATCCGAAGAAACAACAACAGGAGTACACCGTTTATACGAAAGAATGGAAAAAGGAACACTAGTAATTCCTGCAATAAACGTAAACGATTCGGTTACAAAATCTAAATTCGATAACAAATATGGTTGTCGCGAATCTGCCGTAGATGCAATCCGTAGAGCAACCGATATTATGTTAGCAGGAAAACGTGTAGTAGTTTGTGGTTATGGTGATGTTGGTAAAGGTACAGCTGCTTCTTTTGCAGGAACTGGTTCTATCGTAACGGTTACCGAAATTGATCCAATTTGTGCATTACAAGCAGCAATGGATGGTTTTGAAGTAAAGAAATTAGAAAATGTTATTGCTACGGCAGATA
>CAYOWM010000008.1:2675-15655 GCA_964407635.1 uncultured Flavobacteriaceae bacterium | reverse complement strand
ACACCAAATTGTTCGTATTTTTTTAAATCTTGTTCCGCATTTATTTCTACGACAATGCCAGAATTTGCAAATAAATTATTCCGTTTTGACGGAGACATACCATTTACTACAATCTCATGATTAGCAGTTGCTGCAGGAACTATAAAACCACCAGGACACATACAAAAAGAATACACACCACGACCATTAATTTGTTGCACCAAACTATATGAAGCTGCTGGTAAAAAAGCATCTCTTTCGGTACTACAATGGTATTGTATGGAATCTATTATTTGTTGTGGGTGTTCAATCCGAACTCCCATAGCAAAAGACTTTGCTTTTAAATCAATTTTTTTACGATGCAACAATTCGTATATATCTCTAGCGGAATGACCTGTGGCAAGTATTACAGCATTTGCAGGTAATTCTGTTCCGTTTTTAAGTTGAATAGCTTTAATTTTATCGTTTTTTAAAACAAAATCAACGACTCTAGATTCAAAGTGAATTTCGCCTCCAAATTTAAGGATGGTTTCTCTAATATTTTCTACAACTTTTGGTAGTTTATTTGTTCCGATATGCGGATGAGCATCGATTAATATTTGTTCTGTCGCTCCGTGATATACCAAATTTTCAAAAATTTTACGAACATCACCACGTTTTAAACTTCTGGTATATAATTTTCCGTCCGAATACGTTCCTGCTCCACCTTCGCCAAAACAATAATTAGAATCGGCATCTACAAAATGATCTTGATTAATTGCTTTTAAATCTCTTCTTCGTTCTTGCACTTTTTTACCTCGTTCTAAAACAATTGGTTTATAACCAAGTTCTATGCAACGTAAAGCAGCATACATTCCTGCTGGTCCAAAACCAATAATGTGTATTTCTTTTGCTTTGGAAACATCTTTATAATTAAAGATATAATTTGGTTTTTCGGAAGGTTTTTCTTTAATGTAAACCTTTAATTTATAGTTTATAACTATCTTAGGCTTACGTGCATCAATGCTTTTTCGTAAAATTACAATTCCTGTAATATCCTTTTCAGAAATACTTAGATAATAGGCAACTTTTCGTTTTAAAACAGTAGGTATTTTAGCGTCTTTTAAAGGTAAACGGAATTGTAATTCTTTAATCATATTTTTGCGTATAAAAAAACCTATTAGAAATTTTTTCTAACAGGTTTTTTGAATATATTTTTTAGCTTATTTTTTTACAAATTGTTTTACGCTATATGCTTTATTATCTGCAATTATTTTAATTAAATAAATACCTGAATTAAAATTAGATACATTAATTTTATTAAAGTTATTAGTTAATTTATTAACCAATACTTTTTTACCTAAAACATTGTATATTTCTACCTGTGCATTTTCAATATTACTTGGTAAGACAATATTTAAAATATCCTTTGCAGGATTTGGATATAGCATAAATGGTATGGTATTAAAATCTTCTTCGCCTAAAACAGAAAACGGAACAGATAATATTCCACGATTATTTCCACCATGGTAACTTAAAGTTGTTGTTGCAGAGCTACTTCTAGACCATATTACTGGTATTGCAGCACCTGTATTTGTAAACACGTAATCAAATTCGTCTCCTGTATCTAAATCTCTAGTTGCAATAATTTCACGTTGCGAACCAGTTACAATATCCGAAACTAAATTCCAGTCTTGTGATGCATCTGTTTCTGGCACAGCATACGGAAGTATTTTTTTATCAAAATTTCCTGTTCCGTCATATAAAAAAGCATCTTGAACAGAACTCATACCAGTACCTCCAAATCCGATAGCAAACCATCTATCACTAGGTCCTGTGAAAGTTATGGTAACTTCGGTTGCTGTAATATCTAATTTTACTTGCATTTCAAGACCTGCTGTGTTGCTTAGAACAACATCTCCTGAGGTATATTGTGCATTCATTGTAAAAAACGAAGCGATTAATAAAAAGTAAAAAGTAATTTTTTGCATAATAATTAGTTATTTAATAGTTTAAGTATTCGAGTACTTTTCATTTCAATTGCATAATCTACGGCTGTTTTATTATGTACATCTTTTAGGTTTCTTTTTGCATTGTATTGCATTAGTATTTTTACCATTGGATAATAGTTAAATAAAGTTGCATAATGCAATGCAGTAGTACCTTTTGCGTCTGTAATGTTTACATCTGCTTTGTTTTGTAATAAAATTTTAGCAATTTCAATGTTGTTTTTGTAGGTTGCTGCCATGAGTGCTGTTCCCATATCACTCAAAATATTTGGGTCTGCTTTTTTATCAAGTAAAACTTTAGCAACTTCTAGGTTATTAGCATAACTACAAATAATTAGAGGTGTAAAACCATGCTCATTTTTAGCATTAATTTTAGATGGATTTTTTTCTAAAAAAGAATGCATTTGTTTTGCTGTTCCTTTTCGTGCAATGGAAAAAATATCCGTTTGCGAAAAACCAACAGTAACATATAAAAATAATATAAAAAAGATGCCTTTTTTCATTTAGTACTAGTTATAAAGTAGGCAAATATAATAAAATTAGAAAGAAAAACTAATCTATCACTTTTTTTACTCTATCCACAGAATCTTGTTTAGATAAAGTCAAACGAACAATACTATCTTTTACTGCTTTTAAATCATGTGGAATGCCACCATTTAAAGCAACTAAGTCGCCTTTTTTAAGATTATATGTATTGTCTTTTACACCAAAATCAATTGCTCCTTCTACAATTTCAATAGTAATAGGAAAAGGAGTTTGGTGCTTTTTCATAATATTTCCTTTTTTAAATAAAATTCGGATTTCTTTGGTTGTTTCGGTTTCGAATAATACCGAAATTGCTACTTTATCGTGATTGTATTGTAAGTCGTGTAATAAATTTGCATATTTCATTTTAATTGCTTTTATAATAAAGTACAAAAATAAAAGTTTTATTTGTCTTTTATTGAACTTATGTTACATAAGGTTGAAAAATTTACTTAGAAAACATTCTATTTTTCCATTCGTATTTTTTAAAAACAGATAAAAATACAACTGAAATAACAAAAAACGGATATAAAAAACTAGCTAAAAAATAAGCAGATAGATTACTTTTTGCATCTAAAAATTTATTCGTTTTATAAATAAGAATATAATCTATACCATATTTTAAAAGTAAAATAAATATAAATTGTTTGTTTGGAAATCCTAAAATTAAGTACCAAAAAGCATACAACCAAATTACATTCATCAAAAAAACTAATATACCAACTATTTTACCAAAACTATCTTTTGTTTTAGCTGTTTTTGAAGCCCAACGAATTCGTTGGTTGTATAATTCCGTTATTGTTTGTACAGGTTTTGTTCGAACAATAGCTTGTGTTGACTTTAAAAATTGCACATCCTTTTTAAAAGCACGTTTAAATTTTTCCATTAAAAAAATATCATCGCCACTTGCAATAGAATCGTTTCCTTTAAATCCGTTTAACTCAAAAAAACGCTCTTTTTTATAGCAAAGATTTGCTCCGTTACACAAAAAAGGTTTTTGTATACCAAAACCACCAATAGTAGCACCAATTAAGCTTAAAAAATCTATTTTTTGAAATTCTTGTAAAAAACTACCATTGGTTTTATATAAAACAGGACTTGCAATAAATTTCACATTTGGATTTTTATTTATAAATGCATTTAAACTTTGCAGCCATTTTTTAGGAACTTGACAATCGGCATCTGTAGTGATAATCCAATGGTGTTTTGCTAAATTTATAGCAGTATTTATGGCGTCTTTTTTTGGTGAATTACTTTTCCTTTTATTAGAAATACAACGCCAATTTGAATGGTTTTGCATTTCTTTTTTTAAAATATTTACGGAAGCATCTATAGAAGCATCATCTACAAAAATAACTTCAAAATAAGCAGAATTATATAGTAAATTCTGTAAACTTTTGGTTAATTCTAAAATATTTTCAGCTTCATTTCTAAAAGGAATAATAATGGTGAACTTTTCCTTTTCGGAAACATTTTCCGTTTTAAATAAAGGTATTTTATTAAATCCAATTATTAAAATCAGAATTAAAATAAAGTACAAAACAGAAAGTATCGTAATTAAAGTAAACAAGTTATATATCTAATTTTTCTAAAACATTTTTTGTTGCAGCAATCGTTGCAATTGGTAAAGTTAGCATAATTCCTACAAACGGAATAAATAGCATCATAGTAAAAACAAATCCATTTCCTACTGCAATACCTTTATTTTTTTTATAAAATGATTTACTTTCTTTAAAGTTTAAATGGCGTTCAACGGTATAGTCCATATTTCCGATTCCTGCATAATACGATTGGTAATAAAAAACTAAAACTGTAAAAAACAATCCGATTACAGGAATTAAACTAAGCAACATTAAAGGTAAAGTAATTAGCATTTCTTTAATTAGATTACCTAAATTTAATTTTAACGAACGCATTAATTGTGCTGTTCCTGATAATTTAGAGTGTACTTTTTCTTGTTTGGTTAAATGTGCTTCTACTTTTTCGGAAAGAGGTGTCATAAATGGTGATGCCAACGCCATAAGTAAATGTTTATATAACATAATTCCGATAAGTAAAATAATAAATCCTGAAATCCAAGTACTCAAACCTGAAATAAATGATTTTCCGAAATCAAAAGTCCAATATGTAGTAATAAAATTACCTAAATTATCCGATAAACCAATAGCTGTACTAATAAAAAGTATGCCTAAAATCAAACCAATTAATGCAGGAATTAAAAAAAACTTGGTTAATTTTAATTTTTTAATCAATTTAATCGCTTCAAAATAGGATTTAATACTTGAAAAAATATGTTTAATCATTCGTTTTAAATTATGGTATAAAGATAGTGTATTCTTTTAGATTTCATTGAGGTTATATATTTTCATAAATTAAGGTTATAGTTAAACACACATAATAAAAGCTAAAAATTCCATAAATTTTGATGTTTCTCAATTTCAAAATTCCAACTTATCCACTACTACATTTTTACAATTTTTTACAAACGTTTTTAAAACGGAAGTATTTGTATTGCTATATAATTTATGGGTACTTTTTTTGTTCGTTAAATTTAATAAATCATATTTTGATAAAATGGCTTTAGTTTGTCGTGCAACAGCTTCACCAGAATCAATTATTTTAATTTTTTTGCCAATATAGTTCTCAATTTTTTGCCATAAAAACGGATAATGACTACAACCCAAAACTAAATAATCAATATTTTTTTGGAGTAAATTATCTAAATAATTATGTAGTAAATTAGTTAATTCTACGGAATTAATATTGCCCTTTTCTATTAACGGAACGAGTCCTTCACCAATTTGTTCTACAATTTCAATATCCGAATATTGCAATACTTTTTCGGAAAATAAACTACTATTTAACGTACCTTTTGTAGCAAGAATACCTATTTTTTTGGTTTTAGATTGCAAAGCTGCTGGTTTTATTGCAGGTTCTATACCTATAAACGGAACATTGTATTTTTTTCGTAAATAACCAATTGCATTTGTAGTTGCTGTATTACAGGCTACTACAATTATTTTTGCTCCTTTTTGTAGTAATAATTCGGTGTTTTTACAACTTAAATCTATAATTTGCTGCTTGGATTTTTGTCCGTAAGGAGCATTTTTGCTATCTGCAAGATATATCGTATTTTCATTTGGTAAAAGTGTAGTTACTTTTTTCCAAATGGAAATTCCGCCAATTCCAGAATCAAAAAAACCTATCGGATTTGTATTCATATTGCAAAATTACGCAATAAAAATTCAAAATACGATTCTTAATAAAATTTGTACTTTCGCTGTGTGAAAAAAAGTATATTAGAACAAATACAATATTCTAAGGATTTAAAAAAAATTCCGATAAGAAATTTACCCATACTTGCAAAAGAATTGCGCGAATTTATTATTGATATTGTGGCAACTAAAGAAGGTCATCTTGGTGCTAGTTTAGGTGTTGTAGAACTGACTATTGCTTTGCATTATGTGTTTGATACACCAAACGATTTATTGGTTTGGGATGTTGGACACCAAGCGTATGGTCATAAAATTTTAACTGGTAGAAAGGCTATTTTTCATACAAATAGACAATTACATGGTATTGCTGGTTTTCCTAAAAGGAGTGAAAGTATTTACGAT
Organism: uncultured Flavobacteriaceae bacterium; assembly: GCA_964407635.1. Lineage (GTDB taxonomy): Bacteria > Bacteroidota > Bacteroidia > Flavobacteriales > Flavobacteriaceae > S010-17. The sequence goes on along the minus strand of CAYOWM010000008.1, from coordinate 9,546 downwards.
GCTTTTGGCGTTGGACATTCTTCTACCTCTATTTCGGCAGTTTTAGGAATGGCAATTGCTTCGCAGTTAAAAGGTGAAACAGAGAAACAACATATTGCTGTAATTGGCGATGCTAGTATTGCAAGTGGAATGGCTTTTGAAGGTCTAAATCACGCAGGAGTTACCAATACCAATATTTTAATTATTCTTAATGATAATGAAATGGGAATTGACCCAAACGTTGGTGCTTTAAAAGAATATTTAACCCATATAAAAAAAGGAACTAAAAAATGCGATTTCAATATTTTTGAGGCATTAAATTTTGATTATTCTGGTCCGATTGACGGACATGATTTACCAAAAATTATTCGAGAATTAGAACGGTTAAAAACGATAAAAGGACCTAAATTTTTACATGTAATTACCAAAAAAGGAAAAGGTTTACGTCAAGCGGAAGAAAATCAAATTACCTATCACGCTCCTGGTAAATTTAATAAAATTTCTGGTGATAGAATTGTAAATAATTTGAATTTACCTTTAAAATTTCAAGATGTTTTTGGTTTGACTCTTGTTGCTTTAGCACGAAAAAATAAAAAAATTATTGGTATAACACCAGCAATGCCAACAGGTAGTTCGTTAAAATATATGATTGCCGAATTTCCTAATAGAGCTTTTGATGTTGGTATTGCCGAACAACATGCTGTAACGCTTTCAGCAGGAATGGCAACACAAGGATTTATTCCGTTTTGTACGATATATTCTACTTTTTTACAACGTGCTTATGACCAGATTATTCACGATGTTGCTTTGCAAAAATTACCAGTTGTTTTTTGTGTGGATAGAGCTGGTTTGGTTGGTGAAGATGGTGCAACACATCATGGTGTTTTTGATATTTCGTATTTGCGTTTAGTTCCTAATTTAATTGTTTATGCTGCGACAAATGCTTCCGATTTACGGAATATTTTATACACAGCTCAACTTGGTTTAAACTTACCAATTGCAATACGATATCCTCGTGGTCGTGTTAGTGAAAAAAATCAAGCAAATACGTTTTCTAAAACAGAAATTGGTAAAGCAAAAGTATTAAATAAAGGAAATAAAATAGCTGTTTTAACTATCGGAATTCCAACGAATACTATTGTTGAAATCTGTAAAGAAAAACCGTTTAAAAAGGCTGTTTTTCATGCAGATATGCAGTTTGTAAAACCTTTAGATGAAGTTTTGTTGCATAAAATTGCTAAAAAATTTAGTACTATTATTACCATTGAAGACGGAAGTATTATTAACGGATTTGGAACCGCAATTTTAGAATTTTTACAGGAAAACACGTATCAAAATATTCGTGTAAAACGCATCGGAATTCCAGATGTTTTTATACAACACGGAAGCGTTTCCGAACTACAAAAAATAGTTGGTTTGGATTTGAAATCTATTAAGGAAACGATTTTAAGGATGCTTTAATTTATCTATTTCGAGCATTTTATCCACAGTACCAACAGTTACAGAATGGTAATTAGGTCTTGCTTTTTTGTAAATTTCTTGTGCTTCTTTAAGTCTGTTATTTTCTTTTAAAGCACTGTAAATAGTGGTAACATACCAACGTCTGCCTACACGAATAAGAAATTCTGCCATTTTTTTATCCACATCGTTTGCGTGATAATTTCGTTTTGCAGCTTGTTCAAACCAAACCATAGCAATATAGCTATTATTGGTATTGCTAAAATTACAAGCATCGTCTAATTTTTTTAATTCTTTTAAATTTATAGAAGCAGGTATGTTTCGTATAAAATGAATGCGTTGTTGAATAACCCAATCTTTCGTACAAATATCTTTTGCTGTAATTTCACTTTTTTCCCATTTTTTAATAGTTTGCATTACTTCTTCAAATTTATGTGAAGTAATTTTAATTGCATTTTTAGGAATTAACGGTTTAAAAATCCACTCGTTTGTATTAAATGTTATTTTATTAGGAATTAGTAAATTTTCATTGAGATAGGCAATAAATTTGTCCGTAGTAATATTGGAAAATTTATGCGAATTAAAATATTTTTTTAAAAAAGCATCCATTTTTTCTTTTCCTACTTTATTTTCGATGGTTTTTAAAAATAAAAATCCTTTTTCATACGGAATATCCGTCATACCATCATCTGGATTTTTGCCTTTTAAATCTAATTTTAATTTGGTGTTTTCAGGTTCGTTTTTAAACATTTCAAGGGTTTCGTCTAAATCTTGCCTTCCGATTACGGCAAGCATATTGGCATAATCTTTTCCGTAAACTTGTTCCATTATTCTACGTTCAAAATAAACGGTAAATCCTTCGTTAAGCCAAAAATCATCCCAAGTTGCATTGGTAACTAAATTTCCAGACCATGAATGTGCTAATTCGTGTGCAACCAAACTAGTTAGACTTTTATCACCAGCAATTACCGTTGGTGTTACAAAAGTTAAACGAGGGTTTTCCATACCTCCAAACGGAAAACTTGGTGGTAGTACTAATAAATCGTATTGTTCCCAAGGATATTTTCCGTATAATTTTTCGGCAGCAACAACCATTTTTTCAACATCTATAAATTCGTTATATGCTTGGTTTATTTGACCTTTTTCGGCATACACTCCTGTGCGATTGCTAACAGCTTTATACTCTAAATTACCAACTGCTAAAGCAATGAGATATGGAGGAATTGCTTGTGGCATTACAAATTTATACACACCATCTTTAGTTTTCACTTTCGGATTTCTAGCACTCATTACTGCCATTAATTCTTTTGGTACTTTTACCGTTGCATTATAGGTTATTCGTATTTGTGGTGAATCTTGTATCGGAATCCAAGTTCTGGTTAAAATAGCTTGTCCTTGTGTGAATAAAAATGGCGAGGTTTTATCTAATGTTTGTTGTTTGTTTAACCATTGTAATGCTTCGTTATTTCCTTTGGTTTTATATAAAATTCGTACTTCTTTGGCTTTTTTAGGTAAAGCTACCGTTAGATTTTCTCCGTGAACAGCATCGCCTTTTATCAATTTAAATGGTGCTTTTTTACCATCTACATAAACCGAATTTATTAGTAAATTTTTACTATCAAAATGTATGGATTTTACTTTTTTCTTTTTTTCTATTTGGTAAGTTGCAATACCTGAAATAGTTTTGGAATTAAAGTCCACATCAATATTTAAATCTAAATGTGTGGCAACTGCTTGGTTTGGTTTTGCATAGCTATGGCTATCATCAACGTAGCTAATTACTTGTTTTTTGTGTTTTATAGGTTTTGGTGTTTTGGTCTCGTTACAACTAAAAATTAAGAATAGACTAAAAAGAGATAGTATGGTTTTCATTATTTTGATGTTTTTGTAGTAGTTTAAAAATCGTTTTTGGTAAGACTGTTTAAAAGTAAAGAATACACTTGTTTATTTAAGGTATTTCTATCTGTCATTTTTGCATTTTTGGTTTCTATAAATTTATGAATTTTTACACGAAGAATACCAGGACTTCCACTAAAAAAAGTATAGGAAAACCGTTTTTTACAATCGTAAAATGTAATCGGAACAATAGGTACTTTATGTTCGATTGCCAATCGAAAAGCACCACTTTTAAAATCGCTAAGAACAATGTGTTCTTCTGGCACCATTCCTTCAGGAAAAACACAAATACTAATACCAGATCGCAATCGTCTGTTAGCTTCGTCAAAGGCTTCTTTTCTGCTTTTCGGACTACTTCTATCTACTAAAATATTAGTTCTTTTATAAAAAAACCCAAAAATAGGAATTTTAGCTAATTCTGCTTTTCCTATAAACACAAACGGATTTTTAGTAATTACAAGCATTAGCATAATATCAATCATCGAAGTGTGGTTTGGAGTAAAAATGTAACTTTTAGTAGGTTTTATTTCTTGCTCGTATTTTATTTTAACCTTAAAACCCATAACAAAAAGAATAGTTTTTGCCCAAGCACGTGCAATTTTAAAAAAATACGGATACCATTGTTCTTTTAAAATGGTTAGTATTAAAACTGGTGCTATCGGAATTATGGTAAACAACACCCAAAAGTAAAACCAAATTCGCCAAATTACGATAAAAATGTTTTTAATAATTTTCATATTTGTCAAAAGTAAGAAAAAACTTTAAGCTATCTGCTCTTGTCTTTTATCCTTTTAGTATTTTTGCTTTACATTTTAGACAATTAAATTATTATGCCAAGAATATTAACAGGAATTCAAAGTACAGGAACACCACATTTAGGAAATATATTAGGAGCAATTATACCAGCAATTGAAATGAGCAAATCCAATACAAATGAAGCGTTTTTATTCATTGCCGATATGCACTCTTTAACACAAATTAAAGATGGCATAACGTTACGTCAAAATACGTATAGCACTGCTGCTACTTGGTTAGCATTTGGTTTAGACGTAGAAAAAACTGTTTTTTACAGACAAAGTGATGTGCCAGAAACTACCGAATTAACATGGTATTTAAGTTGTTTTTTTCCGTTTAAACGCTTGACTTTAGCACATAGTTTTAAAGATAAATCCGAAAGGTTAGACGATGTAAATGTTGGTTTATTTTCGTATCCAATGCTTATGGCTGCCGATATTTTATTGTACGATGCAGAGCAAGTTCCTGTAGGAAAAGATCAACTACAACATTTAGAAATGACACGAGATGTAGCAAACCGTTTTAACCATAAAATGGGAAATACGTTTGTAATACCAGAAGCTAAAATTCAAGAAACCACGATGTTAGTTCCAGGAACAGATGGTGAAAAAATGAGTAAATCTAAAGGAAATATTATTGATATATTTTTAGACGATAAAAAATTACGAAAGCAAGTAATGAAAATTAAAACCGATTCTACACCTTTAGAAGAACCTAAAAATCCAGATACTTGTAATCTTTTTGCCTTGTATAAAATTTTAGCCACACCAAAACAAACTGCCGAAATGCGTGAAAAATATCTAGCAGGAAATTATGGTTACGGTCATGCAAAACAAGCTTTTTATGAGTTACTTATCGAAAAATTTGCAAAAGAAAGAGAAGTATATCATTATTATATGAATAATTTATCCGAAATTGACAAACATTTACAAATAGGAGCAGAAAAAGCACGAAAAGTGGCACAAGAAGTATTAAAAAGAACTAGAAATAAACTTGGATATTAAAAACAATACGTATGAATAATTTAAAAAAACCAATAGCCATTTTATTAATCCTTTTAGGAATAGCAATGATTTATATAGGTGGATTTTATGCTCCGAAAATAATGTTGCCTCCAATTATTACAGGAATTGGCTTTTTTGGAATTGCACTAGTGTTTTTTAACGAAAAATAAGTATGTTAGAACCCAAAAACGACGCCTATTTTATGCAACAAGCATATAATCAGGCAGAAATGGCTTTCGATAAAAACGAAGTACCAATCGGAGCTGTTATTGTTTGTAAAGGAATTATTGTTGCTCGTGCACACAACCTTACCGAAACACTAAACGATGTTACTGCTCATGCCGAAATGCAAGCTTTTACCTCTGCTGCGGATTATTTAGGCGGAAAATATTTAAAAGATTGTACTTTATATGTAACACTTGAGCCTTGCCAAATGTGTGCAGGAGCAAGTTATTGGACACAAATTGGTAAAATTGTTTTCGGAGCATCAGACACACAACGAGGTTTTTTACATTACAAAACACAACTGCATCCTAAAACAAAAATTGTTTCAGGAGTTTTAGCTGAAAAATGTAGTAAATTACTAACTAAATTCTTTATTGAAAAACGAAATTTGAATTAGTATAACTCAATAATTTAAATCGTTATAATAAAATCTTGTAAAACGAAAATTTACCTGTAAAATTTAATTTACAGGTAAAAATTCTAACCAAACTAAAATTTTGTTGAACCGTTATCTTGATAGATGTAATTAAAGGTATAATACGAATAATCATCTGTGGTTGGTGTAGTAGTTGCATCTTTGTAATAGCTTAATATTTCCATTTTTGCATATTTTCCATCGTTTGTTCTTATTAAAATAATACGACCAGGAATTGGTGTTATTGCATGTGTTGTAGGATTGTAATTATACCAACCATTTCCGCTTCCTGTAGGAATTGCATTGATAATATCGGTATCGGTTTTTAAATCGTTTACATCAGGAATTTCGGTAATATCTAAAAACGTTCCTGTAACAACTGTTGCTGCTGCTTGTGTGTTACCATGAATTCCGCTATTTACAATAATTGTTGTTCCTTTAAAGGCAATATCCCAAGCGTCATTTTGTGCTACGATTCCTTCTTGTTTAAAACTAAAATATACAAATTCGTTTTCTTCAATTATTTGTCCTGTGGTAAAATCTCTAATATCTGCTGGAGCATATAAATTGGTGATTTGTTTGGTTTGTAATGCTTGGTATTCTTCTGAATCATCGGATTTACAAGAATTTAAGATTACTACTAAAATTGTTGCTAAAATTAATTTTGTGTGTTTCATTGTTTGTTGTTTTTAAAATGTATAATTAATGGTTGTATAAAAAATTCGTCCTGGTAAAGATGTTATAGTAAATTCTGGTTGGATATAGGTAAAATCAAAAAGGTTATCAACTCCTAGTTTAACTTGCATTTTTTTAGAAAAAAAGTTTTTTGAAATTGCTGTGTTTACTAATGTATATCCTTTAGTATATTCTTTGTCAATATCTAAAATTTGATTGTTGTTTAAATCGGCAAATCCATATTTTCCTGTATATAAAAACCGAATATTTGCATTAATTCCTTTGTAAAAATTTGTAAAATTTACTTTAAAATTTCCGCTGTGTTTAGAGCGATTAAAAAGGCCTCCGTAATTTTTTTCTGAAATACGATACGATTGTAAACTAACAGGATCTTGTGCGTAAATCCCTTCGTCATTAATTCTAT